>DATCLH010000445.1:0-1577 GCA_036564035.1 Thermaerobacter sp. | reverse complement strand
GCAGGAAGAACATGTACGGGGAGGGGGAGATCACCCGCAGGGCGCGGTAGAGGTCGATGTCCACCGGGCCGGGCTTATGGGGCTTCTGGCCTCCGGCCGGCCGGCCCCCGCCGGCCCCGCCGGTCTCGGGCGCCGGGGCGCCGCCGGGCCAGGGGAACTCGAAGCGCCGGGAAAGGACGACCTGGAACACGTCGCCCGCCCGGATGTAGGCCTGGGCCCGGCCCACGGCCTCCAAAAACGTCTCCCGATCCACGTTGCTCCGTACCCCCGCCAGGACGGCCCCTGGATCCTGGGGGTCCTGGGGGTCCTGGGAACCGGCACCGGGCCCCATCCCGGCCGGGCCGCCCGGTCCCCGGCTGGCGCCATCCCCCGCGCCCGGTGCTCCGGCCGGCGCCCCCGCACCCGCGGCGCCGGCGGTGGCGGCCTCACCCAGCCGCAGCGGGGGCCGCGGCGGCAGGGGCGCCTCCAGCGCCGCCAGCGCCCGCTCCAGGCGCCGCTGGGCCGCCCGGAGGGCGTCCTCCGGCCCCTGGCCCGGACCGGCCAGGACCGGCGCGATCAGGTGGAGCCGGTGGGTCCGGTGGTCCAGCACCGCCAGCAGGGCGCATTCCATGAACCGCGCCACCGGCAGCAAGGGATCGGCCGGGGGGCGGCCGGGCAGCCGCTCCAGGTGGCGGACGGCGTCATAGCCCAGGTACCCCACCGCCCCACCGGCAAAGCGGAAGCCGGCGGGCACCGGGCGCCGGGGGACGAACCGGCGCAGGGCGGCGAACGGATCGGCGGGACCGGGGGTGACGTCGGTCACGGGGCCGCCGGGTTCGTCCCGGTGGTAGACCACCGACGCCGACCCGGTGCAGACCAGCTCCCGCACGGGTTCCGCACCGACGTAGGAATAGCGGCCGGACCGCTCGCCCCCGCCGAGGCTCTCCAGGATGAAACCGGGGCCGTCGCCGGCCAGCCGCCGGAACAGGGTGACCGGCGTCTCCTGGTCCAGGGCCAGTTCCAGGACCAGGACCGCGGGGATGCTCTGCATGGGCCTCTCCTCTCCCTTTGCCCGCCGGTGGGGCCGGCGGGCGGCTCGCCCGGGTCCGGCGTCCCCCGTGAACCCCACCCCTCGGGGGCTGCCACCGAACCCGGCCCAAAAACACAGGGCGCCTTCCGTCGGGGACGGAAGGCGCCGCTCCGTGGTGCCACCCCAATTAGGTCCACCAGGCCGCCGCCCCGGCCGGCCGGCGCCGCGCAAGGCGACCTTGCGCTCCCTGCCGGCACCCGCAGGCGGTCTCCGCGCCCCCGGATCGGGGGGCGGGCACCTGGCAGCGGGCGGGCAGAACCGGCGGGCCGGTCCGGCGGCGGGGGATCCACCGCTGAAACAAAAAACCCTTTCGCCTTCGGGGCGAAAGGGAGCTTCCGCGGTGCCACCCGAGTTAGGCCGGTGGGCCTCACTCGTTCGGGTACGGGCCCAACGCCCGGAACGGGCCGGGGCCGATACCCTCCCCCGGGTCACGGTGGGGGTTCCGGCAGGGCCTACTGGCCGGCGATCGGCTGGGCGCCTGCCGAGGGGCCGGGTCCAACCCCCGGGC
>DATCLH010000444.1:0-6650 GCA_036564035.1 Thermaerobacter sp. | reverse complement strand
CTCCACCGCGCGGGGGTCCGCCGGGGTGGTACCGGCTGGCGGCCGGCGGCCGGCAACCGGGGTGGGTCGGGTGGGTCGCTGCGGCTGGTGGCCGCGGGCCCGCAGAGGAACCCGTGTTGCGGCGGGCCGGCCCTCGACCGGGCCAACCGCAGCCGGGGTCCGGATCTGGCGGGGGCGTCACGTTTCGGCGGAGGCGGCTACCGGGGGGACCTCCCCGACCCGTCCCATGGGTATGCGCCGCCTCCCGGGCTATGCAGCCCCGGCGGGGCCTGGCGCGCCCCGCCGGGAAGAGGCCCGGGCCGTGGCAGCCCCGCCAGGGGCGGGCAGCGATGGCTATGGCCCCGGGCGGGCGGGAAGAATAGCGGCCGGAACGAGGCGACGGAGGCGACGGGAGGGCGGTCCGTGGCACGGAGGCTGCGCTGGCGCAAGGTGCCGTCCGACGCGGGCGGCCGCTGGGCGACAGGGGGACAAGGGGACGGCGCCGGGCCGTTCCGCCCGGGTGCCGGTTCCGCCCCAGGCCCCCAGGGCAGCAGGACCCCGGGCGCAGGGGATTCGGCCCCGGCCGGCGCCGGGGGCCGGATCGTCCCGCCACGGGGCGGGACCGGCGGGCCGGTGGACCGGGCCGCGGCCGGAGGGGCGGCCGTCCCCGGGCCGTCCCGCGTCGTGCCGGTGGCGCCGGCGCGACCGGCGGTGCCCTTCGACCTCCGTCCCGGCGCGGACGAACCGGCCGCCCGGCCGCGGGCCCACTTCCGCACCAGCCCGCGGGTAGCCGCCGCCGGGTCCCTGGCGCCGGCCGTGCAGCCGCAGCCCCAAGCCCCTGAACGGCCGGAGGGGCCGGAAGGCGCCCGGCGGGCCCAGGGACGGCGTGATCCCCGCTCCCGGGACGAGAAGGCCCGCCCGCGGGCCTCGAAGGCGGGCGGAGGGTCCGAGGGCCGCGGCACCAGCACCGGGACCGGCAGCTCGACGGGCGGCGGCCAGCGCCACCGGGACGCCGGGCCCCTGGTGGAGGCGCGGCGCTGGCTGCGAGACCAGTTTGAGGCGATCACCGGCCACGAGACCGGCGGTGGGCCGGCCCAGGGGCGCCCTGCCGCCGGGGGCCGGTCCCAGGACCGGGACGCGGCAGGAGCGGGCGGCGGCCCCCGGGGGGACCGCGGCCGCCACCACCCCCATGAAGGGGCTGCGGAGGGTGGGGCTGGCGGTGGGGCGAGCGGCCAGGGACAGGCGCGTCCGCGGGACCGATCCAAAGGGGACGGAGACGGGTTCCACCGGGGCGGGCCGGCGGCCGCGGAGGGCCCCATGGCCCCGCCGGTGGCCGGGACGGGCGGGCCGCCGGGGCCGGTTCCCCGCGCCGGCGGAACGGCGCCAGCCAGCCGGGAGCGACGCGGGCCGGAGCACCAGCGGCGGGAGGGCGGCTCCCGCGAAGGGGCGGTGGAGGAGACGGTGATGGCGGGCATGGGCGGGATGCACCCTTGGCAGGTGGCGGGTTGGGGCGCCTTCCCCTGGGCGGTCCCCGGGGCGTTTGGCGTCGGCGGGCTCCCCTCGGGTCCCGGCGGGGCGGCCGCCTTCGGGCCAGGTGATCAGGCCGGGGGAGCCGTGCCGGGGGGCTGGGACGCAGCCGGCCGCGAGCCGAAGGGCGTCCTGGCGTCGGGGACTGGGGGGACGATGACGGGGGCACCCATGGCCGCGATCCCGGCCCCTGCCCCGGCGCTGGGGGGCTGGAGTGGGCTTGGGGCCGCGGTCCCCGGGTGGGCGGCGGCTGGTCGAGCCGGGGGGCCCGTCGTCCCCCCGGGCGGGCCGGCGGTCCCCGGAGGGCCCTTCGTTCCGCCGGCCGCCGTCACGCCCGGCGGCCCCTGGGGCATGGTGCCCTGGGGGGCTGTCTCCTGGGCGACAGGCGCCGGGGCCGGACCCGGCGCCGGCGCCTGGGGTGGCTGGCCGGGCGGGGACGGCACCGGACACCCTGACGGCCGGAAGGCGGGGGACCGGGCGGGGACCGGGCCGCGCATCCGCCGGCTCGGTCGAGGCGGAGCCGCGCGGGCCGAAGCCGGCGCCGGCACCCCGTGGCGGCCCGGCGCCGAGACCGGCGGTGGGGGCCGTCCCGCCGGGGGCCCGCAGGGGGCGGGTCGGGCCGGAAGGGGCGATCCGACTCCCCAGGGTGGCCTCGGCGGGCTCGAGTCCCTGGCCGGCGTGGCCGGCCAGGGGGCCGAGGGTCAGGGCGGCCGGGACGGCGGTGGCGCCGGGGCCGGGCGAGAGAGCGGACCGGCCGGCCCGGGGCACGGGGGCGGGGACGGCAACGGATTCGGTGGGGCCCCCGATCCGGGCTGGGCGTGGCTTCAGGGGCCGGCCGGTGGGCCCTTTTTCCCCGGGGCGCCCTTGGCCGGATGGCCGCCCGCCTGGATGGCGGCGGCCATGCCGGCGCTGGCAGGGTGGGGCATGGGACCCGGCGGTGCCGGCGCGCGGGCGGCGGCCGTGCCGGTTCCACCGGCGGGGGTGGGGGCCGGCCCAGCCATGGGCATGGTGCCGCCGGTGATGCCGCCCGCGATGGCGGCCATGGCCGGTTATGGGCCGATGGCGCCCGGCGTCCCGGTCCAGGCGGGTGGAACCGGCGCCTCCGGGGCCGCGGGGGACGGCCAGGATGGAGCCGACGGCGGTGGGCCCGGCGCCGGTCAGGAGGGGGGCGCGGGTGCGGCCGGGCGGTTGCCCGGCGGGCGGAACCCGGCCCTGAGCTTGATCAGCGCCCACCTGCAATTGCGGCAGGACATGGAGAACAACCTGAGGAAGCTGCGGCAGGTCATCAGCGAGAGCCAGGCCATCGCCCAGCAGATGGAACAGCTCCTGGCGGCGACCTCCCAGTGGAACGGGGCCGACAGCGGGCGCGCCCAGGGCCAGCAGGGACAGGGGCGCCAGGGTGGCGAGAGTGGGCTGGGCGGCGGTGCCGGAGACGGAGGCCCGGGCGGCCAGGGCAGCGGCGGTGACGGGGGTCGGAACGCCGATCCGAACAGCCGGGGAGCCTCGCCAGCGGCCGGGGCCGCGGACGGGGGTCACCGGCGGCCGGCTCCCAGCCGCTGAAGATCCCGGTCCCCCATCGTCCTCGCCGCCAACCTCCGCGTCACCTTTCGCCTTGACAGCCCTTCCTCAACTTGCATACAATACCATTGTGTTTCCCACGCTTCCCCGCTCCCGCCGTCGGGCTTGCGGATCGTCACACCAGCGCCAGCCAACCGCCAGCCAGGGACGGGGTCGAACGCCGGGCGTCAACCGGTCAAGCGTCGGTTTCCGATTTCTCCCGTGATGCGAGGGCAGGAGCCGGAGGCTCTGCCAGGGGGCCCAGATGGAGCGTTCTTGTGGGGCGGGGACCCGGGTGACCGCCCCAGGCGCCCGCAGCCGTCCCGACCACGGCGCCATTATCGCCTTTCGGCCCTGCCTCACCGACCCCCCAGCGACCTGGTGCCACCAGGCTCGTCGCGCGGTCCGGGTGATGGCCCCCGCCGCCCGCAACAGGACGACGGCGCGACCCGTCGTCCGGGTGGCCAGCGCCGGCCCGCCGGCCGCCGCCGGGCCGGTTCGTCCCCATCCCCGGTGGGGACCCGGCGCCCGCGGGCCCGTGAAGGCCCGGGGGTGCGGCGCCCGGGATGCCGGCGACAGCGGGGGCCTCGCCGTCCCAGCCGGCGAAGCCAGCCCGCCGGGAACCGGAAGCAGATCCCCCGGGGCCGGTCCGGATCCGGCGTCCTCCGGTGCCAGTCGCTCCAACCCGCGATGGCTCTGCCGGGCCCTACCGGCCCGCGATGGCCCTGCCGGGCCCTACCGGTCGTGCGTGGTGCGACCTTCCGGTCTTCAGCGGTGTCAGAGGAACCGGGGCGGATCGCCCCGTTCCGGGAAGGAGGGACCTTGCGTGCGCGTGCGACGCGTCGCCGTCATCGGTGCAGGCCACGGAGGCCAGGCGATGGCCGCCTATCTCGGCTTGCTGGGCTTTCGGGTCGCCCTCTACAACCGCTCGGCGGCCCCCCTGGAACCCATCGCCGCGGCCGGCGGCATCTTCCTCGAAGGAGAGGTAGGAGGCTTTGGGCCGGTGGAACGCGTCGCCTGCACCATCGGTCCCGAGCTGCGCCGGTACCGCCTGGTGATGGTGGTCGTCCCGGCCACCGCCCACCGCCAGGTGGCCCGCTGGTGCGCCCCGTACCTGGACGACGGCCAGGTGGTGGTCCTCCACCCCGGCCGGACCGGCGGCGCCCTGGCCTTCCACACCGCCCTGCGGGAGGCGGGCAACCGGGCCGACGTGCTGGTGGGCGAAGCCCAGACCCTGCTCTTCGCCAGCCGGGTGACGGGGCCGGCCCGAGTCCGGATCTACGGCTTCAAGCGCCAGGTCCGGGCGGCGGCCCTGCCAGCCGCCCGCAACGCCGAGCTGCTGGCCGTGCTGCGGGACGTGCTGCCGCTCTTCGCCCCGGCCGAGAGCGTCCTGGAGACGAGCCTGGACAACATCGGGGCGGTCTTCCACCCGGCCCCGCTGCTGCTCAACGCCGGCCGGGTGGAATCGGGCGAGCCCTTCGAGTACTATCGGCAGGGCATCTCGCCCGCCGTCGCCCGGGTCGTCGAGGCCCTGGACGCCGAGCGCCTGGCCGTGGCCCGCGCCCTCGGCCTGCAGCTGCGCAGCGCCCGCCAGTGGCTGGCCGACGTGTACGGGGCCTGGGGGACCGGCCTCTACGAAGCCGTCCAGGCCAATCCGGCCTACCAGGGCATCGGGGCGCCGTCGACCCTGGAGCACCGCTACCTCGATGAGGACGTGCCGGCCAGCCTGGTGCCCATGGCCGCCCTGGGGCGCCGCCTGGGCGTGGCCACCCCGGTGATGGACAGCGTGATCCACCTGGCCGGGGCCCTGCGGGGCACCGACTACTGGCGCTGCGGCCGCACCCTGGCCGACATGGGCCTGGACGGGATGAGCGCCGAGCAGATCCGCCGATGGGTCACCCTGGGCGAACTGGACGAGGCCATGGTCGTCTGACGCCGGTCCGGCCGAAGACCGGCCCCAGGGTCCGGGCGGTGGATTGCCGGGTCCGCCCGGGGACAGCGCCCGACCGCGACGGCCGCCAGGCCGCCACTGGACCGCAGCGGGCGGACGGGAGGGCCGGGCGGAAGAGGCCGGCCGGCGGCCGCCGGCGATGGCCGCGGGAGGTGACATCTTTGGACCGCAAGCCCAAGATCCTCGGCGCCGCCGTGGGCGATTGCGTCCACGTGGCCGGGGTGGTGAACTTCCTCCACCTGGCGGAGGCCCAGGGCTACGAGACCTTCTGCCTGGGGCCGGCGGTCCCGGTGGACGAGCTGCTGGGCGCCGCCCTGGAAGACGACCCCGACATCATCGCCGTCGGCTACCGCCTGACGCCGGAGACGGGCGCCCGGGTGCTGGCGGAGCTGAAGGAGAAGGCGGAGCGGATGGGCCTGGCCCACAAGCGCTTCATCTTCGGCGGCGTCGGCGCCGTCTGCGACCACGCCCGGCGCCTGGGCCTCTTCGAGGCGGTCTTCGACGCGGACACCACCGTCGACGAGATCATCGCCTACCTGCGCGGGGGCCCGTCCCGCCAGGACGCCGTCGACTACCCCCAGACCCTGGTGGAGCGGATCGAGTTCAAGCACCCCTATCCCATCCTGCGCCACCACTTCGGGCTGCCGTCGGTGGAGGCCACCATCCGCGGGGTCGAGCAGATCGCCGAGGCGCGGTGCCTCGACGTGATCTCCCTGGGCACCGACCAGAACGCCCAGGAGCACTTCTTCCGCCCCGAGGAGATGGATCCGTACGAACACGGCGCGGGCGGTGTGCCGGTGCGCACCCCGGACCACCTGCGGGCGATCTACCAGGCGTCCCGGCGGGGCAACTACCCGCTGATGCGGTGTTACAGCGGCACCCGGGACACCCTGAAGTGGGCGGCGATGCTCAAGGAGACCATCAACAACGCCTGGTGCGCGGTGCCCCTGTTCTGGTACAGCCAGCTGGACGGGCGCAGCCAGCGGCCGCTCAACGAGTCCATCGCCGAGGCCCAGGAGCTCATGCGCTGGCACGCCCGCCACGGCATCCCGGTGGAGATGAACGAGTCCCATCACTGGAGCCTGCGGGACGCCCCGGACACGGTGGCCGTGGCCGCCGCCTTCCTGGCCGCGTACAACGCCCGCCGCTGCGGGGTGCGGACCTACGTCCAGCAGCTGATGTTCAACAACCCGCCGGGCACCTCGTTCCAGATGGACCTGGCGAAGATGCTGGCCAAGCTGGAGCTGGTGGGCGAGCTGGAGGGCGACGACTTCCGGGTGCTCCGGGAGACCCGGACGGGTCTCTCCAGCTATCCGGCGGACCTGGACCGGGCCAAGGGCCAGATCGCCTCGTCGGTTCTGATCCAGATGGCCCTCAAGCCCCACATCGTCCACGTGGTCGCCTATACCGAGGCGAGCCACGCCGCGACGGCGGAGGACGTCATCGCCTCCTGCCGCATCGCCGAGCAGGCCATCCGCAACGCCGTCTACGGGCTGCCGGACATGCTGCGGGACCCGGCGATCCAGGAGCGGAAGAACCAGCTGGTGCGGGAGGCCCGCCAGCTGCTGGAGGCGATCCGCAGCCTGGCCCCGGCGGGGGTCGACGATCCCTGGAGCGATCCGGGGACCTTGAAGCT
>DATCLH010000443.1:0-2155 GCA_036564035.1 Thermaerobacter sp. | reverse complement strand
GACGGCGCTGGTGGTGTGCGTCTTCTTCACCCTGGTGCTGGGCCTGTGGCCCGAAGCCTTCGTGCGCTGGGCCGAGGTCTCCCTGATGGCCCTGGGCGGGCGCAGCTTCTGATGCGGGACCGGTGAGCCGGTGAGCCTTGGGGGGGCAGCCGGTCCAGCCGGTGCACCCGCCCGGCGCCACGGGGGAAGGCCGCGCCCACGGCCGGGCGCGCCGTGCGCCGGGTGCAATGGAACGGGCGATGAGGTGAACGGAAGGGGGGCGGCGGCCTGAAAGGAAGGCCGCCGCCCCCCCTTGTGCCCACTGCCGCCCCTTGTGGCTGCCGGCCAGGCTCCGGCGGGAGGCTCCGAGGACCCGACGGCGCCGTCGCCGGTGACGGGCCGGCGGGTGGGGCGCCCGGCGGTGAGCCCGGCGGTGGCGCCGGGCCCGCTGCGGACGCCAGCCCCTGCCTCAGGGGACCGTCAGCACCGGCCCGCGCCAGTGCTGGACGACGTAGGCGCTGACGCTGCCCAGCAGCGTCGAGGAAAGCCGGCCCAGGCCGCGCCGTCCCAGGACGACCAGATCCGGACGGAGCTCCTCGGCCTCGGCCACGATGACCCGGCCGGGGTCGCCCCGGCGCAGCACCGTCTGGACCCGGGGTCCATCCGCCGGCAGCCGCCGGGCTGCCGCTTCCAGGATCGACCGCCCCAGGCGCTCCGACTCCTCAAGGAACCGGTCGACCGCGTCGGGGCCCACGAACAGGTCGCCGCTCATGCCGGGCACGCAGTGGAGCAGGATCAGTTCCGCTTCGGAATCGCCGCGCAGCAGCCGCCCGGCCCACTCCACCGCCCGGCCCGACGGCGGCGATCCGTCGATGGCCACCAGGAACCGCATGGCGCTCGCCCCCTTCCCTTCGCTCGCCGCCGCAGGGCCCTCGGCCCCACGATCTTCGACCGCCCCCGGGCAGGCAGGTCAAGGGGGGAGGCAGGCCCAGGGGCCGGTTCGTCCCGCCGGCCGGATCGGGGCTGGCGTCAATCGGCTTCGCCCGACCGCGGTCCCGGCAGCGGCGCATAGGCGGCGGCCCCCGACGGCGAGCCCGAGGCCCGCCCGAAGGACCAGCGCAGCAGGATGGGCGTGATCAGGGTGGTGAAGAGGGTCATGACGACCATGACGGAGAACACCGCCTGGGAGATCACGCCCTCCTGGAGGCCGATGCCCGCCACGATCAGGGCCACCTCGCCGCGGCTGACCATGCCGATGCCCACCCGCAGGGACTCGAGCCAGCCGAAGCCGAAGGGTCGCACGCCGAGCCCCGAGCCGACGATCTTCCCCGCCACGGCGACGGCCAGGATCAGCAGGACGAAGGCTGGACCACTGGCGGCCAGGGCGTCCACCAGGTCCGCTTCCAGCCCGATGTTGACGAAGAAGATGGGGACGAAGAAGCTGTAGGCAAGGACGGACAGGCGCTCCTCCAGGGCCTCCTTGAGGTCCGGGTGCAGGGTCAGCATCACGCCGGCCAGGTAGGAGCCGGTGATGGCAGCCACGCCGCCCAGCTCTTCGGCCGCCACCGCCAGCAGCAGCCCGGTCACCAGCGCCATGGCGAACTGCGGCTCGGTACCCGGCCAGCGCGCCGCCCGCCGGAGCAGGGTGGGCAGCACCCACCGGCCCGCGGCGATCCCCGCCGCGAAGAAGACCGCCATGCGCAGGATGATCAGGAGGATGGGGAAGAGGCCCGCGCCCGTCCCCCCGGGGCCGGTGGCCGTCCCGCCGGCCTCCGGCGCGCCGGCGGCCAGACCGGGACCACCCGTCCCCGAGGCGAGCCCCGCCTGGTGGAGGGCCACCACGACGGAGAGGATGACGATCCCCATCACGTCATCGATGACGGCGGAGCCCAGAATGGTGGTCCCTTCCCGGGAGCGCAGCCGCCCTAGCTCCAGCAGGGTCTGGGCCGTGATGCTCACCGACGTGGCCGTGAGGATCGTGCCGATGAAGATGCTCTCGTACAGCGGAAAGCCGAAGGCGATGCCCAGGACCGTACCGCCGGCGAAGGGGAGCAGCACCCCGCCCGTGGCCCCGGCGAAGGCCGCCGCCCCCACCTTGCGCATCTCCCCGAGGTCCGTCTCGAGGCCGGCCATGAACATGAGGAAGATCACGCCCAGTTCGGCCAGGTCCCGGGTC
>DATCLH010000442.1:0-4999 GCA_036564035.1 Thermaerobacter sp. | reverse complement strand
TCCCCGGCCGTCGCCGACGCCCGGTCGACCCGGGCATGGGCGTCGAGGCCGCGGGCCAGGAGGGCGGCCCAGACCGCGCCCAGCAGGTGCAGGGCGAGCAGGAACTTGAACAGGAACCAGGGGACGGGCCCGCCGGTGGTCACGGCGAAGAGGAGCGCCGCCAGCGTCCAGGCGGGCAGCCCCCAGCTTTGCAGCCTCATGGCAAGCCTCCCGGTGCTTTCCGCGTCTCGTGAACCCTGAACGGGGCCCGGCGCCCCGGTGCGGTGGCCTCCCGCCGGCCGAACGCCGCCCGGGCCGCCGGCGCTTAGGCCGGGCCCAGCCGCCCCAGGAGCCCGCCGATCCGCCGCTCGGCCCGCCGCTCCACCGGGGCCGGCACGTGCTCCAGCACGTCGCGGACGACGGCCTCCGGATCGGTGTCCTGCCAGCGGGCCTCGGGCTGGAGCACCAGCCGGTGGGCCAGCACCAGGGGCGCCAGCTCCTTGACGTCGTCGGGCAGGACGAAGGTGCGCCCGTCGATGGCAGCCAGGGCCTGGCTCAGCCGGTACAGGCTGAGGCTCGCCCGGGGGCTGGCGCCCAGGTAGACGGCGCTGTGGACGCGGGTGGCCTGGATGATCCGCACCAGGTAGTCCTTGATGCTGTCGTCCACGTGGACCTGGGTGACCAGCTGCTGCAGCTCCAGGATCTCCTCCGCCGTCGTGACCGGTTCGACGGCATCCACCGGCCGGCCGCCGTGGTGGAGGTCCAGGATCGCCCGTTCCTCCGCCGGGCGGGGGTACCCCAGGCGGATGCGCAGGCCGAACCGGTCCAGCTGGGACTCGGGCAGGGGAAAGGTGCCCTCGTACTCGATGGGGTTTTGCGTCGCCAGGACGAAGAAGGGCCGGGGCAGCGGGTAGGTCTGCCCGTCCACCGTCACCTGGCCCTCCTCCATGGCCTCCAGCAGGGCCGATTGGGTCTTGGGTGACGTGCGGTTGATCTCGTCGGCCAGCACCACCTGGCTGTGGATGGGCCCGGGCCGGAAGGTGAACTGGCGCGTGGCCGGATCGTAGACCGACAGGCCGGTGATGTCCGACGGCAACAGGTCCGGTGTGAATTGGATGCGCCGGAAGGTACAATCGATGGAGCGGGCCAGGGCCCGGACCATGGTGGTCTTGCCGACGCCGGGGACGTCTTCGATCAGCACGTGGCGGTTGGCCAGCAGGGCGGCCAGCAGGTAGCGGATCTCCGCCCGCTTGCCGACGACGGCCCGCTCGACGCTGGCCAGCACCCGTCCTGCGACCTCTTGTACGCGTTGCATGGGCCACCTCGGTCTGATGGGAAAGTGGGGTCGGGACGAACCGGCCGCGCTGCCGCCGCGGCGCTCGCCCGGGTCCCGGCGCCCCCGGCACGACAGGGGTCCGGCGGCCGGATCCTGGCGGTAGCTTTCCACTTGCGAACAGCCATTCCCTGCGCCGGCGAGGGTTTGCCATGGCAAACCCCCGCCGGCCCGGGCCGGCGGGTGGGGAGGTGGGCCGGCGGTGGCCGGGGAGGCGCGCTTCGACTTCGACGCGGTGTTCGATCCCGATGACTATCTGTATTTCTATGAGCCCATCCTGACCCCCGAACGCACCCAGCGGGAGGTGGCGCTGGTCTGGACCCTGCTGGGCCTCCGCCCGGGGGAGGCGGTGCTGGACCTGGCCTGCGGCCACGGCCGGCTGGCGGTGCCCCTGGCGAACCTGGGCGTGCGGGTGACCGGCCTGGACCGGAGCGCGGGCTTCCTTGCCCGGGCCCGGGAGGAGGCGGCCCGCCAGGGGGTCGAGGTGGAGTGGGTCCAGGGCGACATGCGCCGGCTGCCCTGGCGGGACCGGTTCGACGCCGCCTTCAACGTCTTCACCAGCTTCGGCTACTTCAGCGACCCGGAGAACCTGGAGGTGCTGCGGCAGGTGGCGCAGGCCCTGCGGCCGGGCGGCCGGTTCCTCCTGGAGACCCAGCACCGGGACGCCCTGCTGGCGCGGTTCGCCCCCTACAACGTGGTGGAACGCGGCGACGACGTCCTCATCGACGCCCACCGCTGGGATCCGGTGGCGGGACGGGTCGTCACCCGGCGGACGGTGATCCGGAGCGGGCGGGTGCGGCGGGGGGAGTTCTTCGTCCGGCTCTACACCCCGCCCGAGCTGGCGGAGCTGTTTCGCCAGGCGGGGCTGGAGGTGGAGGGCTTCTACGACGAGACGGGCGCTCCCCTGTCCGGGCAGAGCCGGCGGCTGGTGGTGGTGGGGCGGAAGCGGCCGGCGGCCGGCCCGGCAGGGGGCGGCGGGGTGAAGGGCCGCCTGCCGCGCGCCCTGGTGCCGGGCGGCGGGGTGGAGGGCCGCCCGCCACGCGACCTGGTGCCGGCGGCCCTGGCGCAGTTCCTGCGCCTCTACCATGATGGCCGTTTCTTCGAGAGCCACGAGGTGCTGGAAGAGGCCTGGCACCGCACCCACAGCGATTTCTATCACGGGCTGATCATTCTGGCGGCCGCCTTCGTGCGGCGGGACCGGGGCACCCCGCGGGGGGTCCGGCGGAACCTGGCCAAGGCCCGGCGGTACCTGGAGCGATACCGGCCCCACTACCTGGGGCTCGACGTGGAGGCCATCCTAACCTTCATCGACCGCCAGATCCCCGCGGTGGAACAGGCGGGGGACCCCGAGGGCGAGGCCCTGCGCCGGCTGGTGCCGGACCTGCCCCTTCTGGTTCATCCCGGCTGGGTGCGGGGGGATGAGCCCGAGTGGCAGGACGAGCCGGTGCCGGGCGGCCGGTAGCGGGGCTTGCCGTGAAGGGGGCCCCCCGTCCGGTCAGGAAGTGGTGGACGGGGCTCTGGGAAGCGTCGCGTCAGGGGCGTTCGGGAAGGTGCCCGGAAGGGGCCGGGCATCTGGCCGGGATCGGGGGCCGGCGCCGGGTTCCGGCGTGGGGTTCCGGCGCCGCGGGGGCCCCCCAGGTGTCCAAGGTCGCTCCGGGGCGCCTGCGGAGGAGGGCCAGCGATTCCGTGTAAGGAGGAGGGACAAGCCCATGCTGAAGGTGGGCGATCCGGCGCCCGACTTCACCGCCGTCAACGACCGCGGGGAGACGGTGCGGCTGTCGGATTTTCGCGGCCGTAAGGTGGTGCTGTACTTCTACCCCAAGGACGACACCCCCGGTTGCACCCGGGAGGCCTGTAGCTTCCGGGACGATTACAGCCGCCTGCAAGAGGCTGGGGCGGTGGTGCTGGGGGTGAGCCCCGATCCGGTGGAATCCCACGTGAAGTTCCGGGAGAAGTACGGCTTGCCCTTTCCGCTCCTGTCGGACCCCGACCACCAGGTGGCCGAGGCCTATGGGGTCTGGAAGGAGAAGCGGATGTACGGCCGGACCTACTGGGGCATCGAGCGGACCACCTTCGTCCTGGACGAGGAGGGCAAGGTGCTGGCGGTGATCCGCGGTGTCAAGCCGGAGGAACACCCCCAGCGGGCGCTCGAGGCGCTGGGCGTGGCGTGACCGCGGCCGTGCGGGGGCAAGGGCTGCCGCCGCGGCCGGACCGCCGGGGCAACTCCCCACCGGTGTCGAACCCACCGGCGCCACCCCGACCTTGCTGGCGCAGGATGTCGATTGCTAGGATGGTGCTCGGCGGTCAAGGGAGCAGCTGGTGACTGGTGTCGCCCCTGGTCTTCAAAACCAGTGGGGGGCGGCGATACCGTCCCCGGTGGGTTCGATTCCCACATGCTCCCGCAAGGGTGGAAGGGGCTATGCCCGGTGAGGGTGTGGCCCTCCTTTTTATCACGGCGGCCGGGCCGCGTCCGTGTTCAGTCCCCCATTACACCCGTCGCCATTCCGGTGCCGGGTGGCGTCCGCCACCGGCGGCAGGGGGCCCGCCACCGCTGCCGAAGAGTTGCCGGTAATGGCATCCACCTGCCGCTATGGCGGGGGAACGGGGAGGGACCCTGTTGCAATATCGCATCCTTCACCAGCCCAGCTACGCCCTGGCCATCGTCCAGCTGGATCCGGGGGAGGAACTCCAGGCCGAGCCGGGTGCCCTGGTGGCCATGAGTGGGAACGTAGCCCTGCAGGCGGAGGCCAAGGGTGGCCTGCTGGGGGCCCTCAGCCGATCCTTCCTGGGCGGTGAATCCTTTTTCACCAGCCGGTTCCGGGCGGAAGGGGGGCCGGGCGAGGTGCTGCTGGCCCCCGCGCTGCCCGGCGACGTCACCGTGCTCGAACTTCAGGGGCAGGTCGTGTTCCTCAAGTCGGGCGCGTACCTGGCGGGCGCCACGACCCTCACCGTCGACGCCCGCTGGGGCGGTGCCCGGGGCTTCTTCGGCAGCGGCGGGCTCTTCCTCCTACGGGTGGCGGGCCACGGGCCATTGTTCGTCAACAGCTACGGTGCCCTCCACCGCAAGGACCTGGGACCGGGTGAGCGCTACGTCGTGGACACGGGCCACGTGGTGGCGTTCAGCGACGGCATGGGCTTTCAGGTGCGGAAGGCGGGCGCGGGCTGGTTCAGCACCCTGGCTAGCGGAGAGGGCTTCGTCTGCGAATTCAAAGGGCCCGGCACCGTGTACATGCAGACCCGCTCCGAAGAGTCCTTCCTGGGCTGGCTGATTCCGAAACTGCCGGCGAAGCGCGACTGACCGTTCCCACGCTCTCTCGCCAGGGACCAGGGAAGGGGCTAGAAGCCCAGGAACCGCCGCACCTCCGCTGCGTAGCGCTCGGGCTCCTCGATGTCGGGGAAGTGGGCGCTGCGCTCGAAGATCACCAGCCGGCCCTGAGGCAGCCTGGCACTGATGTCCCGGCAGAGGTCGACCCCGACATTGCGGTCGTGCAGCCCGACCATGACCAGGGCGGGGACCGTGATCCGGGACAGCGCGTCCATCCGGCTGGGAGGCTGGGGCTGGGCGGCCAGGGCGCGCTGCATGTCGCCGGTGTTGACGAGCCCGCTTTCCTCCCACAGCCGGCGGTTGAGCCGGGCGGCGGCGGGGTCGAAGAACAGGAAGCGGTCCACCGTTTCCGTGTCCACCAG
>DATCLH010000441.1:0-13977 GCA_036564035.1 Thermaerobacter sp. | reverse complement strand
GCTCCGCAGCCATGGCCGGCCCCCACCCTTCGCCCCACCGGCATCGGCAGGATCGGTGGAATCGGTGGCGCCGCGGGCCCGAGGGGCCTTCATGGCGGCCTGCCTCCCCGGCACCCGGCACCCCCGGCCGCGCCGCGCCATAGCATGGGGCGTGAGTCGCGTGGGCCCGCGGCCGGGTCAAAGGCCCAGGCCCCAAGGGCCCGCGCCACGGCCGGGAGGTGTGAAGGCATGCTGCCGATTCCCAACCGGTTCGCCCTGGTGACGGGCCGGGCCGAGGGCGAGACGCCGCTGACGGCCTTCGACGCCGCGCTCCTGGATGCCGGGGTGGCGAACGTCAACCTGATCAAGGTGTCCAGCATCCTGCCGCCCCACGCGGAGCCGCTGGAGGAACTGGTCCTGCCCCCGGGGGCCCTGGTCCCCATCGCCTACGGCCGGCTGATCTCCGCCGAGCCGGGGACCCGCATCGCGGCGGCGGTGGCGGTGGGGCGGGACGAACCCGGCCGGTTCGGCATGATCATGGAGCACACGGCATATGCCAGTGCCAGCGAGGTCGAAGCGACCATCCGCCGCATGGTCGAGGAGAGCTTCACCATTCGCGGGGGGCGCCCGCGGGAGATCCTGGTCCGCTCCATCGAGCACGTGGTCGACCGGTGCGGGTGCGTCTTCGCCGGGTGCGTGCTCTGGTACGGGCGCTGAGGTCCGGGGCGGCCTGCGGGTGGGGTCGCGGGACCCGGCGGAAATCCCGCCGGCGGGGTGGCGGGACCCGTTGGGATCCCGCCCGCGACCCTGCCCCGGCCGCCGGGACCGGACCGGTGCGCACCGTGGCCGGCCAGGCCCCCGAGACCCTTTTCTCCACCCCGGGTGTCGCCGCGGGGGGCCCCCCACAGGGGGACCGGCCCTTGGACCGACGGGACGAGCCGAAGGGGCACGATGCCGCGCACCGGCCGGAACCAGCGGAGAAGGGCTCCGCCGGCCGCGACCCCTCTGCCGCCGGCCACCCCTCCGCCGGCGGCCAAGCCCCTGCCGCCGGCCAGCCCTCGGCCGCCCGCGGCCCCTTCGCCGGCCGTGACCTCGAGGGCAGGGGCCGGGGGGCGGCGTGGGGGCCCTGGGTGCGGCGGGCGACCGGCACGGGCCCCTTGCTCCCAGCGGGTGCGGGGACGCCACCGGCGCAGGCCGGCCCGCCCACCGGGATCCTCGTCCTCGCCTGGGCCCCGGCCCTGGTCCTGGCGGTCCTGGTCCTCCTGGCCCTGGGCCGGGTGGCCGGCGTCGCCGCCTCCCCGGAGCAGGGGCCCCTGGCCGGCACCCTGATCGTGGTCGACCCCGGCCACGGCGGGATCGACCGGGGCGCCTGCCACCTTCCCTCCGGCACCATCGAGAGCGAGATCAACCTGGAGTTTGCCTTCCTGCTGCGCGACCTGCTGCGGGAGCGGGGCGCCCGGGTCCTCCTCACCCGCACCACCGATGAGGACCTGGACCTGGACCCGCGGATCGAGATCGCCAACGCCAACGGCGCCGACTACTTCCTCAGCATCCACGTCAACTGGTTCCCCGACCCCACCTGCTTCGGCGCCCAGACCTTCTACTTCCCCGGCCGGGAGGAGAGCCGGCGGCTGGCCCTGCTGGTCCAGGACGAGCTCAAGAAGGTGGACCCCGAGAACTACCGGGAGATCCAGACGGGCCGCTACCGGGTGCTGCGCCTGACCCGCATGCCCGGCGTCCTGGTGGAACTGGGCTTCGTCGACAGCCCCCACGACCGGGCCATCCTCCACGACCCTGCCCGGCGCCGGGCCCTGGCCGAGGCCATCGTCCGCGGCGTGATCCGCCACCGCCGCGGCGAGGTGGGGCCGGAACCGGCCCCCGACCTGCGGGACCGCTGAGCCGCGGCCTCCCGCGCCCCCGGGCTTGGCACCTCCGCCGCACCGTGACGGTCCCCGGCCGCCCTGCATATGGTGCGGATGCGCCGCGCCGGGCGAACGTCCCGGCCGGCCGGGCTTCCGTCCCGGCCGGTGGGGCGGGCGTCCCGGCCCCGCCTGGCGGGCCGGCCCGGTTCGTCCCACATCCGTGACCCTCCCAGGCCCGAGCGCGGCGCAGGGGAGGAACCACCTTGCGCTGGCTGGCATGGACCCTGGCCGGCCTGGCCGCCGGCCCGGCCGCCCTGGCCCTCTACGTCCGCCGCCAGGGCGACGCCGACGTCCAGGTCGATGCCCGCGCGGTGTCGGTCCTGGCGGTGGAACGCCGGCCCGGCCGCTGGCAGGTCCGTTTCCGCCTGCCCGTGGTCAACCGGGGCCGGCAGAAGGGGATGCTCTACGAGATCCTGGTCCGCCCCGAGTTCCCGGGTCGCTGGGCCGCCCCCGTCCGCTGGTCGGTGGCCTTCTTCTGGCCGGGGGTGCAGGAGACCGGTTACTGGAGCGCCACTCTGCTCAAGCCGGGCCAGGTGGTCCCGCTGGAGGTCGAGCTGACCGCCTATGGTCCCGACCCGGTCCTCGACCGCCTGGCGGCCCTGGACCGGCTGGGTCTCGTGGTCCGTCACGGGGTGATCGGCCGTTCCCCGCTGCGCTGGTCCTTGACGGAGGTCAAGCTGCCGCTGGCTGCGGCGGCTGCCACCCGCTCGTCCCTGGCAGCACCGGGCGAGACCTTGGTGGGATGGGGCGCCGCCGTGCCGGTCGAGAGCGGGGGGCCGCCGCCCGAGCCGGTGGAACCGGCGGGGCGCCCGGCGGCCTCGACGCCGGTGCGACCTGCGGGACCCGGAGGGACCGCCGGCCCCGGGCGGCCCGTCCTGCGGGTGGTGGGTCGTCCGGCCGCTCCCCACCGCCAGGGGAGGGGCGGCGGAGCCGATCCGGCCACGGTCGCCGGAGGGAGGGGTGGACGGTGAAAGGCGCGGTAGCCGGCCGGGAGGGGAGGCTGCGGTCTCGGGACGGCGGCCGGTCCGCCGGGCCGCCCCCGGGGCCGGGATACGACGTCCAAGTGATCCGGACCGAGATCATTACCCCCGACCACGACCTGGAAGAGGTGGTCACTCGCTACACCCGCGGCCGGCTGCAGTCGGGCGACGTGGTGGCGGTGTCGACGAAGATCGTCTCCATCACCCAGGGGCGGCTGCTGCGGCCGGAGGAGCTGCGCCCCGGCACCCTGGCGCGGCTGGTCTCCCGCTTCATCGACCAGGAGGGCAGCTGTTCGTCGCCCTACTCGCTGCAGGCGGTGATCGAGCACACCGGCCGGTGCCGGGTCGCCCTGGCCTTTGTGGTCGGCGGCCTCACCCGGGTGCTGCTGCGCCGCAGCGGCGACTTCTACCGGGTGGCCGGTTACTACGCCCGGGTGATCGACGACGTGATGGGCACCCTGCCGCCCTTCGACAAGCACATCGTGCTGCCCCCGGCGGATCCCGACGGGGTGGCGGCCCGGCTGGCCCGCGCCCTCGGGCCCGGGATCGGCGCCTGCATCATCGACGCCAACGACCTGGGCAGGGCGGAGGTGGTCGGCGCCAGCCCCGGCGTCGACCGGGAGGCCGTGCGGCGGGTCATGTGCGCCAACCCCTGGGGAAACACCGACCAGCAGGCTCCCCTGGCCATCCTGCGACCCCGCCGGGACGAACCGGCCGCCGGGTGAATTCCCAGGATCCGGCGACGGGGCAGGTTTCCCGGACACCGTCGCGAATTCCGTTACCGGACAGCTTCCTGGGATGGCAATCCCGCGGGAGGGGGCCTGATGATGGCGGAAAAGGTGTGGCTCAAGCACTACCCGGCCAACGTGCCGGCCCATCTGGAATACCCGGAGGTGCCGCTCTACGAGCTGTTGGCGCGGACGGCGCGGGAGCACCCCGACCTGCCCGCCTTGCGGTACTACATGGTCCGGATGACCTACGCCGAACTGTGGGCCCGGGTCCAACGCTGCGCCGCCGCCCTGGCGTCCCTGGGGGTGCAAAAGGGCGACCGGGTGGCCATCATGCTGCCCAACTGCCCCCAGTACGTGATCAGCTACTACGCGACCCTGCGGCTGGGGGCCATCGTGGCCCAGGTGAACCCGCTCTACACGCCGCGGGAGCTCAGCTACCTGATCGGCGACAGCGGCAGCAAGGTGCTGATCGTTGCCGATGCCCTCTATCCCACGGTCCAGGCGGCGCTGCCGGAGCTGGACCTGGAGCACATCCTGGTGGTGCGCCTGCTGGGCAACGTGCAGCCGGGCCCCGAGGCCCAGTCCTTCGAGGCGCTTTTGGCCGGCGCCGGCGACGACGTGCCGGAGGTGCCCATCGCGCCCCGGGAGGATGTGGCGGTGCTCCAGTACACGGGGGGGACCACCGGCCGGTCCAAGGGCGCCATGCTCACCCACTTCAACCTGGTGGCCAACGTGGTCCAGATCCAGCACTGGTTCCCGGCCGAAGAGCGGATGAAGCCCGGTGAGGGGCGCATCCTGACCATCCTGCCGATCTTCCACTCCTACGGGATGACCGTGTGCATGAACTACGGCCTCGCCTCCGGCTACGAGCTGATCCTGGTGCCTCGCTTCGAGCTGCCGGAGGTCATGGAGATCATCAAGGCGACCCAGCCCAACTTCTTCCCCGGCGTCCCGACGATGTACGTGGCGGTCAACAACTACCCCAACGCCGAGGAGTACGGGGTGGGGTCCATCGAGTTCTGCAACTCCGGTGGCGCCGCCATGCCCGTCGAGGTGATGAACGCCTTCGAGCGGCGCTTCGGGGCCCAGGTGCTGGAGGGCTACGGCCTGTCCGAGGCGTCGCCCGTGACCCACTGCAACCCGGTCCACGGCCTGCGCAAGCCGGGCAGCATCGGCATCCCCTACCCCGACACCGACGCCGAGATCGTCGACGTGGAGACCGGCACGCGGGTCCTGGGCCCCGGCGAGGTCGGCGAGCTGCGGATCCGCGGGCCCCAGGTGATGAAGGGGTACTGGAACCGGCCCGAGGAGACGGCGGAGACCTTGCGGGACGGGTGGCTGTACACCGGCGACATCGCCACCATGGACGAAGACGGCTACTTCTACATCGTGGACCGCAAGAAGGACATGATCATCGCCTCGGGCTACAACGTCTACCCGCGGGAGGTCGAGGAGGTCCTCTACGAGCACCCGGCGGTGGCCGAGTGCTGCGTGGCCGGGGTGCCCGATCCCTACCGGGGGGAGACGGTCAAGGCCTACGTGGTGCTGAAGCCCGGCGCCTCGGCCACGGCCGAGGAGATCATCGCCTTCTGCCGGGAGCGCCTGGCGGCCTACAAGGCGCCCAAGCTGGTCGAGTTCCGCAGCGAGCTGCCGAAGACGGCCGTCGGCAAGGTGTTGCGCCGGGTCCTGGTGGAGGAGGAGCGGGCGCGCCAGGCGGCCGGTTCGTCCGGAACGGAGGCGGCCGGTTCCGCCGGGACGGCGGCGGGGGCGTAAACCCCCGCCGGGTCCTCCAGGGGTACCGCCGATGGCCGGCCGGCCGGTCTGAAGCAGGGGTCGGCCGGGAAGACCCACGGTCGGAGGGAATGGCCTTGGCCCACGTTCACGCAGGGCGCGTCATCGCCCAGGCCCTCGCCCGGGAAGGGGTGCGGGCCCTCTTCACCCTGTGCGGCGGGCACATCATGCCCATCTACGACGGCTGCCTGGACGAGGGGATCCGGGTGGTCGACGTTCGCCACGAGCAGGCGGCCGTCTATGCCGCCGACGCCTATGCCCGGATCGCACGCCGGCCGGGCGTGGCCGCGGTCACCGCCGGCCCCGGCGTGATGAACGCCGTCACCGCCATCGCCAACGCCCACCGGGCCCAGTCGCCGGTGGTGATCATCGGCGGCCAGGGACCCCTCGAGCACGCCGGACGGGGCAGCTTGCAGGAGATGGACCACCTGGGGGTCGTGCGCCCCATCACCAAATGGGCCGTCCAGGTGCAGGATCCCAAGCGGCTCCCCGAGATCCTCAACCTGGCCTTCCGCCGCAGCCTCCACGGCGTGCCCGGCCCGGTGTACGTGGAGATTCCGCTGGACGTGGTCTTTGCCCAGGTCAACCTGGAGGCGGTGCGCTTCCCGGCGCCCGTCCCCGACCGGCCGGCCCTGCCCGCCGACCCCCGGGAGGTGGAACGGGCGGCCGCCCTGCTGCGCCAGGCCCGCCGGCCCGTGGTGCTGGTGGGCAGCCAGGTCCACTGGTCGCCGGACCCGGCGGCCGTGCCGCGGTTCGCCGAGGCCGCCCAGGTGCCGGTGTTCACCAGCGGCATGGCCCGGGGCGTCATGGCGGCGGGCGACCCCTGTTTCTTCAACCTGTGCCGCAAGACGGCCCTGGCCGAGGCCGACCTGGTCCTGGTGGCCGGGACGCCGCTGGACTTCCGCCTCGACTACGGCCGGGCCATCCACCGGGAGGCGCAGATCATCCAGGTCGACCTCGACCCCACGGAGCTCGGCCGCAACCGGGATGTGGCCGTGGGCCTCAGCGGGGATACGGCCACGGTGCTGGACCAGCTGCTGGAGGCCGGCGCGGCGCCGAAGGAACCCGGCCAGCGGGAGGCCTGGCTCGCCCGCCTGCGGGAAGAGGAGGGGCGCCGGGCCCGGAAGATGGAACCGGGCTTGACCAGCCCGGCGGTGCCCGTCGATCCGCTACGGCTCTGCGCCGAGATCGACGCCGCCCTGCCCCCGGGGGTGACGGTGATCGGTGACGGCGGCGACTTCATCGGCACCGCCGCCAAGGTGGTGCGGCCGCGGCGCTATCCGGCAGGCTGGCTGGACCCCGGTCCCTTGGGCACCCTGGGGGTGGGGCTGGGCTTCGCCCTGGCAGCCCGGGTGCTGCGACCCGACGACCCGGTGGTGGTCCTGTTGGGTGACGGGGCGGCGGGCCTGGACCTCTTGGAATTCGAGGCCGCCGTGCGCCAGGACTTGCCCTTCGTGGCGGTGGTGGGCAACGACGCCGCCTGGACCCAGATCCGCCGCTTGCAGGTCCAGCTCTTCGGCACCGACCGTGCCGTGGCCACCGGCCTGAGCTACGCCCGGTACGACCAGGTGGTAGAGGCCCTGGGCGGTCAGGGGGAGTGGGTCGAACGGCCGGAGGACGTGGGGCCCGCCATCCGGCGCGCCCTGGCCTCGGGCAAGCCCGCCCTGGTCAACGTGAAGATGGGGACGTCGGACTTCCGGGCAGGGGCCATCGCCGTCTAGCCGGGCCGCCGCGGTTCCGACCCCGCCGCGGGGGTTTCCGATTCGGCCGCCGCGGTGCGGTCGCCCACCCTGCCACGATCCCATCCCGAGAACCAAGATCCCATCCCGACGAAGGCCATCGGCCGGCCGCCGTGATCTCGGCGGCCGGCTTTCTTCGTGTTCGTGCCGGTGTGTTCGTGCCGGCCGGCGGCGAAAGCCGGACCGCCACGGCAGGGATTTGGCGAAGGGCGTCGAATGTTGGGCGTCAAGTTCAAATAATGGACACTTGTTTCATTATTTGAACCATATATTGCCGGGTTTCAGCCGGGGGATGCCGATGCGGGGAGAGGGACCGGGAACGGTCGGCAAGGCCATCGCGCTGTTGGGGCTCTTCGACGAATCGCGGCTGTCCATCAGCATCGCCGAGGCGGCCCTGGCGACGGGGATGCCCCGGGCGACCACCTACCGGCTGCTGGAGCAGCTGGTCGCCGCCGGCTTGCTCACCAAAAGGGGCGTGGACGGCGGGCGGGCCACCCGGTACGGGCCGGGGCTGCGCTTGCTGGAACTGGGCCGATTGGCTGCCCGGTCGCTGGACCCCGACGGGGTCATCCGCGAGGCGATGGAACGGTTGCGGGACCGGTGCGGAGAGTCGGTGCAGTTCGTTGTCGCCAGCGGCGACGCCGCCATCTATGCCCACGTGGTGCCGCCGCGGGCGCCGATCCACCTCTATGTGGGCTGGGGCCGCCGGGCGCCCCTGTATGCCGGTGCCTCGACGCGGCTGCTGCTGGCGTGGCAGCCGGAAGCGGTCGTCCGCCGGGTCCTCGAGGGCCCGCTGGTGGCCTACACGCCCCACACGCCGACGGATCCCGGGCACTTGCGGGCTCTTCTCGCCGAGATCCGCCGCACGGGCTATGCGATCAGCTTTGGCGAGCTGGTCGAACACACGGCGGAAATGGCGGCGCCGGTGGTGGACGGCCAGGGCGTGGTGGGTGCCTTGAGCCTGGCGGGCTTTGAGGAGCGGTACCGGGATCCCGCCATCGCCGCGGGGCTCAAGGCCGAGCTCCTGGCGGCGGCGGAAGAGGTGTCCCGCCGCCTCGGCTACCGCGGCCCGTGGCCCTACGTGGAGCCGGGGTCCGTCGCGCCACCGGAGGGCCGGGGCGGGCCGGCGGGCGCCGGGGAGGAAGGGGGGAGCGATGCTCTTGGAGCCGCTATTGGACGTCCGTGACCTTCAGGTGCAGTTCACCCGCCACGGGCAGGCGGTGACGGTGGTTGACGGCGTGAGCTTCCAGGTGGGCGCGGGGGAGACGGTGGCCCTGGTCGGCGAGTCGGGCTGCGGCAAATCGGTCACTGCCCGCTCGATCCTCGGGCTCATCCGGCCGCCGGGCCGCGTGGCCCGGGGCCAGATCCTCTTCGCGGGGCAGGACCTGCTCTCGCTGGGGGAGGCCGAGATGCGCCGCATTCGCGGCAACGCCATCGCCATGGTGTTCCAGGAACCCATGACCTCCCTGAACCCGGTCTACACCGTGGGGCAGCAGATCGCCGAGGCCTTGCGCCTGCACCGGGGTTTGACGGGCCGGCGGGCCCTGGCCGAGGCGGTGGAGCTGCTGCGCAAGGTCCAGATCGCCGACCCGGAGCGGCGGGTCCACGAATACCCCCACCAGCTGTCCGGCGGCATGCGCCAGCGGGTGATGATCGCCATGGCCCTGGCCTGCCGCCCGCGGCTCCTGATTGCGGACGAACCCACGACGGCGCTGGATGTCACCGTCCAGGCCCAGATCCTCGAGCTCCTCCGCCAGCTGCAGGCGGAGTTCGGCATGGCCGTGCTCATGATCACCCACGACCTGGGGGTGGTGGCCGAGGTGGCCCAGCGCGTGGTGGTGATGTACGCCGGCAAGGTGGTGGAGGAGGGCACGGTGGCCGAGATCTTCCGCCAGCCGGGCCACCCCTACACGGCCGGGCTGCTGCAGTCGGTGCCCCGGCTCGGTCAGGGCAAGGGGCGGCTGCGGCCGATCCCGGGCACCGTGCCCGATCCCGCCGCCATGCCGGGCGGCTGCCGGTTCCACCCGCGCTGCCCCCTGGCCGACGAACGGTGTCGCCGGGAAGCGCCAACCCTGGAGCCCCGGTCGGAGACCCACAGGGTGGCTTGCTGGTGGGCGGGCCCGGCGGCCGGTTCGGGGGTGGCGTGATTGGGTGGTGTCATGGACGGGAACCTGCAACCGATCCTCCAGGTCCGGGACGTCAAGAAGCACTTCCCCGCGGGCCGCCGCCGGCCGCCGGTCAAGGCCGTCGACGGCGTCAGCTTCGACGTCTACCCGGGCGAGACCATGGGGCTGGTCGGGGAATCGGGGTGTGGCAAGTCCACCCTGGCGCGGCTGATCGTGCGCCTGCTGGCACCGTCGGCGGGGACGATCCGCTTCGCGGGCCAGGACGTGACAAGGGCCCGCGGCGCCCGCCTGCGCCAGCTGCGGCGGGACATGCAGATGGTCTTCCAGGACCCCTATTCCTCCCTCAACCCGCGCCTGACCGTGCGGGACATCGTGGGCGAGCCGCTGCTGGTCCACGGCCTTGCCCGGGGCCGGGAGCTGGAGCGCCAGGTGGGGGAGCTCTTAGAGGCCGTCGGGCTGCGGGCCGGCCATGCCCGCCGCTTCCCCCACGAGTTCTCCGGCGGCCAGCGCCAGCGGATCGTCATCGCCCGGGCGCTGGCCCTGCGGCCGCGGCTGGTGGTGTGCGACGAGCCGGTGTCGGCCCTGGACGTCTCCGTTCAGGCCCAGATCCTCAACCTGTTGCAGGACCTGCAGCAGCGCTTTGGGCTGACCTACATCTTCATCGCCCACGACCTGGCCGTGGTGCAGAACGTCAGCGACCGCATCGGCGTGATGTACCTGGGCCGGCTGGTGGAACTGGCCCCGGCCCAGGCGCTGTTCGAAAGCCCCTTGCACCCGTATACCCGGGCCCTGATCTCGGCGGTGCCCGTTCCGGATCCCGAGGCCGCGGCGCGGCGGGAGCGCATCGTCTTGCGGGGCGAGCTGCCGAGCCCGGCTCGCCCGCCGGCCGGGTGCCGGTTCCACACCCGTTGCCCGCTGGCGGTGGATCGTTGCCGGACGGAGGTCCCCACCTGGCGGGAGGTCGAGCCGGGGCACTGGGTGGCCTGCCACCTGGCCGGGGAGGGCGAGGCCGCCGGGAAGGGGGTGAGCGCGGCCGTCCCCGTGGCGGCCACCGCCCGCTAGGCTCGGGCCCCGCCGGTCCGGACGCCCCCGTCGGCGCCGGCCGGGTCTTCCCCGATTCGTTCCAGAGCTCCGAAGCGACGGTCACCGCTTCTCATGAACCCAAGGGGGTAGGGATCGACGATGCAGCGGACTTCGAGGTGGCGTTCCATCCGTGGGGTCGCAGGTTTGTTGGTGGCGGCCGCCCTGGTGCTGACGGCGTGTGGCGGCGGGGGCGGGGGGACGGCGGGTGAGGGCCCGGGTTCCGGGGCCCAGGGATCGAACCCGGCCGCCGAGCGCGGCAACCACCTGGTGGTGGCCCAAGCCCAGGACCCCGGCAACTGGGACCCCATCGACACCTTCTTCGTCGCCTGGGCGTCGGTGATGAACAACGTCTTCGAGGGGCTGGTCTTCCGCGGCCCCGACCTCCAGCTCCAGCCGGGCCTGGCCGAGGAGTGGACGTGGATCGACGAGGACACCCTCCAGTTCAAGCTCCGACAGGGTGTCACCTTCCACAACGGGGAGCCCTTCAACGCCGACGCGGTGGTGTTCACCTTCGAGCGCCTGCTGGGCGAGGAGGGGGCCAAGGGGCCGCAGCAGGGCAACTACGCCAGCATCGAGCGGGTGGAGAAGGTCGACGACTACACCGTCAACTTCCACATGAAGACCAAGGACCCGGTGATCCTGACCAAGCTGGCCGGTTACGGCGCCGTCATCGTCCCGCCCAAGTACATCAAGGAACACGGCGACGAGTACTTCGACAAGCACCCCGTGGGTACCGGGCCGTACCAGGTCGTCGAGTACAAGCAGGACGACCACATCACCCTGGAGCGTTTCGACGGCTACTGGCGCGGCCAGCCGAAGATCGAGAAGATCACCTATCGCTTCATCCCCGAGGAAGCGACCCGCATCGCCGAGCTGACCACGGGCCGGGTGGACATCGCCGCCGTCAGCCCGAGCCAGGTGGAGAACGTGAAGAACACGCCCTTCCTCGAGATTGTCACCGCCGACAGCCCCACCGTGTACGGGCTCCGCTTCGACGTCTCCAAGCCGCCCGTGGACGACGTGCGGGTGCGGCGGGCCATCGCCTACGCCATCGACACCCAGGCCATCATCGACACGATCTTGAAGGGCTATGGGAAGCGGATCTCCACCTTCCAGAGCAGCCTGTCCTTCGGGAACGACCCGTCCCTGGAACCGTACCCGTATGACCCGGAGACGGCCAAGAAGCTGCTAGCGGAGGCCGGCGTGACGCCGGGGACCAAGCTCACCCTGGGGTACATCGGGACGAACACCGTCTTCGGGGAGATCGCCCAGGCCGTCCAGTCGTACCTGAAGAACGTAGGTCTTGAGGTGGAGCTGAAGACCTTCGAGACCAACACCTTCTACAACGACGTCATCCCCAATGCCCAGGCCGGGCACCTGTACCAGGAGGGCTGGGGCGGCTGGACCTTGGACTTCGACAACACGGCCTACCTGCTGTACGGCAAGGGCCAGTTCTGGAACCCGACCTTCTACGACGAGGAGGTCCAGCGGCTGCTGGAGGCGGAGCGCTCGACCTACGACCAGGAACAGCGGCTGGAGATCTTCAAGCAGCTGGACCGCCGGCTCTACGAGCTGGTGCCGACCGTCCCGCTGTACCAGGACGTGACCGTCTGGGCCGTCAACCGGCGGGTTCAGGACTTCGTGCCGCCGCCCGACACCCGGCACTGGTTCTTCGAGACGTCCATCGCCGGGGCGCAGTGACGCCGGGAGGAACCGGACCCGGCCCGGGGCAGAAGGACGCGGGGCGGGAGGAGCCGGCTGGGCCGGTTCCTCGCGCCCTGCAGGAGGGGAGAGGAGACCTGGATGTGGCGATACGTGCTCCGGCGCCTCGCGGGGGCGGCCGTCGTCCTGTTCTTGACCACCCTGTTCGTCGCCTACGCGGTGCGGCTGTCGGGTGACCCGACCGTCGCCATGTTCCAGGGAGGTTCGGCGCCGACCCCCGAGCAACTGGCCCAGATGCGCGCCGCCCTGGGCATCGACCGCCCCTTCTGGGAGCAGTACGCGGACTTCGTCGCCGGGGCGCTGCGCGGCGATCTGGGCACGTCCTTCCGCACCGGCCAGCCCGTCTTCGCGATGATCGTGGAGCGGATGCCGGCCACGGTGGTGCTGGCGGTCTCGGCCATGGCGGTGGCCGTGGTGATCTCCGTTCCCCTGGGCGTGCTGGCCGCCCTGCGGCGCGGCACCTGGGTCGACTCCTTGAGCCGCGTGCTGAGCCTGTTCGGCCTTTCCTTCCCAAACTTCTGGCTGGCCATCATGTTCATGCTGGTGTTCGCCGTGCGCCTGCGGTGGGTTCCCCCGTCGGGCTTTGACGGCTGGCGTTCCCTGGTGCTCCCCGCGGTGACCCTGGGCATCATCCTCTCGGCCACCCTGGTGCGCCTGGTGCGCTCCAGCATGCTGGACGTGCTGGGACAGCCCTACATCGAAACGGCGCGGGCCAAGGGCGTCCCCGAATGGCGGGTGGTGGTGGCCCACGGCCTGCGCAACGCCCTGATCCCCACGGTCACCTTCGTCGGACTCCAGTTCGGGGCGCTGCTGGGTGGAACGGTGATCCTCGAGAAGGTGTTCGCCTGGCCCGGCCTGGGGCAGCTGGCCCTGGACGCCGTCGGCTACCGGGACTACCCCGTGGTGCAGGGTGTGGTCACCGTCCTCGCCGCCGTGACCGTGTTCATCAACCTGGTGGTCGACCTCAGCTACGGCCTGCTGGATCCGCGGGTGAAGGTGGAAGGGGGTGCATCCTCGTGAGCGTCGCGCCAGGGCAGATCGCCACCCCCGCCGCGACCCCCGTGGGGCGGGAACGGCGCTGGATCCGCGCCTTCCTCCGGCCCATGCCGGTGGCCGGCGCCCTGCTGGTCACGCTGGCGGTGGCCGCGGCCCTGGGGGCCCCATACCTGGCCCCCTTCGACCCCGAGATGGGCGAGCTGGGGAACCGGCTGCTGCCACCTTCGTGGGTGGCGGATCAGCCGTCGCCGTTCCTGCTGGGCACGGACACCGTCGGCCGGGACCTCTTGAGCCGGATCGTCTACGGGGCCCGGATCTCCCTGCTGGTCGGCGTCGCCTCGGTGGGCCTGTCGGTGGTCGTGGGCGTGTTGCTGGGCCTGGTGGCCGGGTATACCGGCGGCCGTCTCGACGATCTGCTCATGCGGTTCGTCGACCTGCAGCTGTCCTTCCCCTTCATCCTGCTGGCCATCACCGTCATGGCCGTGCTGGGGCCGGGACTGTGGAAGGTCATCGTCCTGATGGCCATCGCCCAATGGGGCCAGTACGCCCGGGTCGTGCGGGGCGAGGTGATGGTCATCAAGCAGATGGGGTTCGTCGAGGCGGCGCGCTGCATCGGGACCCCGCCGGGGATGATCCTGCGCCGCCACATCCTGCCCAACGTGATGAACTCCGTCATCGTCCTGGCCACCTTGAACATCGCCAACAACATCCTGCTCGAGGCCGGCCTGACCTTCCTGGGGCTGGGCGTTGACCCCTCGACGCCGTCCTGGGGCGGCATGCTGGCCGCCGCGCGGGACTACGTCACCACGGCCTGGTGGTTCGCCACCTTCCCCGGCCTCGCCATCATGCTCACCGTGCTGGGCTTCAACCTGCTGGGCGACTGGCTCCGGGACGTCCTCGACCCGAAG
>DATCLH010000440.1:0-1680 GCA_036564035.1 Thermaerobacter sp. | reverse complement strand
TGCAAGAGGTCGAGAAGGGCGCCGTAGCCCTCGACCAGCACGGTCCGCTGGCCCGCGACCCCGGCGGGTCCCCCGGCAACGGCCGGCGGCGGGGAGGGATCCTCCGCGGGACGCGAGGCCTGCCCGGGTGCCGTCGACGGTGCGGGCCTGGGACCATGGCCGGGGACGGCGCGCCGGGGACCGCCGCGGGGGACGGCCCGGGCCGCTCCCCCACCGGCTGTCGCGGCCATCGGCGGTTCGGCGAGGCGGTACGTCACCCGCCAGGGCGGCCCCGGGGACACCGGTTCGCCCCCCTCGGGCGGTTCCGTTGGACCGGTGCCCGCACCCCCCGGCCCCGCCGGTGCCGCCGCTGCCGCGCCCCCGCCGCCCGCCGGTTCCACCCGCACTACGCCCCGCCCCAGATCCCGCATGAAGGGCTTGATGTAGACGGCACCGTAGCGGCCGAGAAGTTCCTGCAGCGCCTACGGCGCCAGGCGGCGGGTCTCGGGCAACAGCGGTGCCGTGCGCGGGTCCGACGCCAGCAGCTGGTGGATCCGCCACTTGCTCAGCCACACGTTGGAGTTGAAGACGTAACGGCGACCCCAGCGGGCCTCCCACTCCCGCTGGTGGGCGACGGTGATGGAGAACCGCTTGTAGACGACTTCCGGTGCCGGAAACAGCCCTTCGACCCACCGGCCGCCGACCCAGGCCGTGCCCGGCCACAGGGGGCGCTCCCAGTCCACGGCGCGGGGGGTAAAGCAGACGACCAGCCCGTCGTCCAGGCCCACCGCATGCCCCTGGTTGAGATCGAGGACCGCGGTGGCAGGCCGCTCGCCGCCCGGCACGTAAAGGCCGACGATCGGCCCGAGGCACGCCGTCCCCGCCGCCAACCGCACCTGGAAGAACCGGCCCGCAGGCAGCCCCAGCGCCCTGGCGCCGGGACCGTCCACCACCGCCCGCCATGGCCGTCCGGGCAGCGGTTCAACGGGGGTGGGCCGGTGAAGCCAGACCTCCCCCTCCCACGACGCGCGCCGACCGGCCACCACCCGCGCCACGGGCAAGGGGCGCCAGGACCCGCCAGCGTGGGGGCGGGGACCGAGCCAGAGCCGGGCCGGGCCGGGCCCGTCACCCGCAACCGCTTGCTTCTCCCCGGGGTCCGGCGCGGGACCGGCGGCAAGGCCCGGCGCTGCCGCGCCATGGGTGGCGGCTCCTGCCCCTTCCCCGCTGCCCGCCGGCCTCGGGGACCGGGCCCGGCCGGTCCGGGGGGCCGCCCCGCCGGCGGGGAGGCTGGCGTTGCCCGCCCTTCCGCCCGGCGGCGGCAGGGGCTGGGCGGCCTGCCCGTGCCCCGCACGGGCTGGCACCGGCGTGGGGATGGGCCCCCCGTTGCGGTCCGCCTCCCGCGCCCTCACCGCCGCTGCCCCTCCACCGTGAGGATCCGGTTCCCCTCGCCCACGGTCACGATGCGCGGGCGGTGCCGAGCGGCGGCTTCCTCCGGCACCAGCCCGTAGGTCAGCAGGATCACCCGGTCACCCGGCATGATGTGGCGCGCCGCGGCCCCGTTGGCAACCACCTCGCCGCTACCGCGGCGCCCTTCGATCAGGTACGTCGTCAGGCGCGCCCCGTTATGCAGGTTGAGGACGTCCACCGCCTCACCGGGCAGCATCCCCGCCGCCTCCAGCAGGTCCGGGTCGACGGTCAGGC
>DATCLH010000439.1:0-6234 GCA_036564035.1 Thermaerobacter sp. | reverse complement strand
CACCGAGGTGGGCAGCGGCCTGCGCATTCGCTGGAACGCCTTCTACAAGACACCGTCGATGATCACCCGCAGTCAGGGCTACCTGACGGGGCCGGCCGAGGGCCCGGCGGTCGACATCGCCCGGCGGTGGCTGCGGGAGCATAAGGACCTCTTCGGCTGGACCGACGAGGTGGTCGACGGGCTGAAGGTGGTCCGGGACTACGCCCTGCCCGGCACGGGCCTGCGCCCGGTCACCTTCCAGCAGACCTTCGGCGGGATCGAGACGGCCGCGGGCGGTCGCATCATCGTGGCCGTCAACCGGGAGGGGCGGATCCTGTCGGTGGCGGCCAGCGCCCAGCCGGCGGCGCCCGTCAAGGGCGGGTTCGACCTCAGCGTGACCGAGGCCCTGGAGAAGGTGGTGGGCGCCCTGGCGCCGGCGGTGGACTACGTGCCCGAGGTGACCGGCACCCGCGCCGGCTGGACCGTCCTCGCGCAGGGGCCCTTCGCCACCGTGCAGTACGCGCGCAAGGCCCTCTTCCCCATGGGGAAGGAGCTGCGGCCTGCCTGGCGGATCCTGTTCATCCCCAAACTCACCGAAGGTTACGAGGTCCTGGTCGACGCCACCAGCGGCCAGATCCTGTACCGCCGCCCCCTGGTGAACTTCAGCGGGCCCGAGGGGCTGGTGTTTGAGAACTACCCCGGGGCGCCGGCGGGGGGGAGCCAGGTGGTGAAGTCCTTCGCCGGGGATCCCAGCGCCTCGCCCAGGGGCTGGGTAGGGGTGCTACCCGGTGTCAGCGGTCCGACCACCTTCGGCAACAACGCCGACACCTTCGCCAACTGGAGCAACTTCCTGGTGCCGGAAGGACCCGGGCTCGTTCGTCCGGTGAACCTGCTCTCCCACTTCAACTATGCCTTCACGGACCAGTGGGGTCGCACCCAGTGCCAGGCGACGCCACCCTCCTACGCCGAAGACGTGGAGGCCGCGGTGACCAACCTCTTCTACCACCACAACCTGTTCCATGACCACCTCTACAAGCTGGGGTGGACGGAGCCGGCCGGCAATATGCAGCTCGACAACTTCGGCAAGGGCGGCCAGGGCGGCGACCCGATCCTCGGCCTGGCCCAGGCGGGGGCGCTGACCGGCGGCGAGCCGCTCTACACCGGCCAGGACAACGCCTACATGCTGACGCTGCCCGACGGCTTGCCCTCCTGGAGCGGCATGTTCCTCTGGGAGCCCATACCGGGGGCCTTTGAGGGCCAGTGCGCCGACGGCGATTTCGACGCCGGGGTGATCTACCACGAGTACAGCCACGCCCTGTCGAACCGGCTGGTGGCCGGCGGCGAGGCCCTCAACAGCCACCAGGCGGGGTCCATGGGCGAAGCCTGGGGCGACTGGTACGGCATGTCCTACCTGATCGCCCGGGGGCTGCAGGACCGGCCCATCGTCGGCCAGTACGTCACCGGCAACAGCAAGACGGGCATCCGCAACTACGCCCTGGATCAGAGCCCCCTGGGCTTCGGCGACATCGGCTATGACATCACGGGGCCGGAGGTCCACGCCGACGGCGAGATCTGGGCCGTCATCCTGTGGGACGTGTGGAAGGCTCTGGTGGGCAAGTACGGCAAGGCACAGGGCGCTCGGATCGCCGAGCAGCTGGTGACCGATGCCATGCCCATCTCGCCGCCCGATCCCAGCATGATCGACATGCGGGATGCCATCCTCACGGCCGACGTGGACCGCTACCACGGCGACCACTTCGATTTGCTCTGGACCGCTTTCGCCCGCCGCGGCCTGGGGGCCGGAGCCGTGAGCAACACCGGCGACGACACCGACCCCCACCCGGCCTTCGACCACCTGGCCAAAGCCCGCAACGGCCGGCTGGTGGGGACGGTGGTCAACGCCACCACCGGGAAGCCCATCGCCGGCGCCCGGGTGATCATCGGCGAGTACGAGGCACGGGTCAGCCCGGCGGCGGTGACGGGAGCCAAGGGTGGTTTTGCCCTGGACATGGTCGGCGGCACCTACACCGTGACCATCCAGGCGCGGGGCTTCGGAGCCCGGACCTTCCGCGACATCAAGGTCGCCGCGGGCCGGACCACCTCCCTGCGCTTCAGCCTCCAGCCCAACTACGCCTCCCTGGCCAACGGGGCCAAGGTGATCCAGGTCAGCCGTCTGGGCGAGGACGCCACCCTGCCGGCCAAGAACGCCCTGGACGACACCGAGGCGACGGTCTGGGCCACGGCCGTCAACGATCAGGGCTATGACGGCGAGTGGATCGTGGTCGACCTGGCCGGTGATCGGCCCGTGCCCATCACGGCGGTCCAGGTCAGCGCCTTCAAGGACATCGCCAAGGCGCGCTTCGCGGCCCTGAAGGACTTCACCCTGCAGGTGTCCACCGACGGGGTGGTGTGGAAGACCATCCTCCAGGGCAGCTTCCCCACGGAGAAGCCGCGTCCCGTGGCGCCCGCCCTGCACTACAAGCTCTGGACGCTGAGCCAGCCGGTGCAGGCGGCCTACATCCGGTTCTTCGCCGACAGCGCCCAGGACAACAGCCTGGGTTACGCCCAGGTGGCGGAGATCCAGGTCTTCGGCGGGGACCGGGCCACGGCGGTCGAACCGGCGCCGCTGCCCAAGGAAGACCCGATCATCGAGGAGGGGACGGTCCAGGTGGGCAACCCCACCTCGGACACGGTGGGCGGCGTGACGCAAAACGAGTTCGTCGCCACCTGCAACCCCAACCCGTCCAGCGAGGGCCTCGACGGCTGGGTGATGGAACTGCCCGCGTCCTTCGGTGACGGGACCCATCGCATCACCGCCGCCGGCCCGGGCACGGGGACCTACGACTTCGACCTCTACTTCTACGCGGCGAACTGCCAGATGCTGGGCAGCAAGGCGTCGGCCGCCGCCGACGAGTCGGCGGTGATCCCCGGCGGCACCCGGTTCGTGGTGGCCGCCCTGTGGCTGGGCGCCAGCGTCCCGCTGCGGCTGATCGCCGAACCGTCCCAGTGAGGACGAACCGGCCGCGGCGCCGCGGAATCCGCCGGCGGCCCCGGCGCCCGGCGGGCGGAGCGGGGGACGGCTTCCCCCGAAGGGGAGCGCCAGCGGGCAGTGGAGGAGCGGGGCCGGCGGGGCGCCTGCAGGCGCCCCGCCGGCCCCGCTCCTCCACTGCCCGCTGGCGCTCCCCTTCGGGGGAAGCCGTCCCCCGCTCCGCCCGCCGGGCGCCGGGGCCGCCGGCGGATTCCGCGGCGCCGCGGCCGGTTCGTCCTCACTGGGACGGTTCGGCGATCAGCCGCAGCGGGACGCTGGCGCCCAGCCACAGGGCGGCCACCACGAACCGGGTGCCGCCGGGGATCACCGCCGACTCGTCGGCGGCGGCCGACGCCTTGCTGCCCAGCATCTGGCAGTTCGCCGCGTAGAAGTAGAGGTCGAAGTCGTAGGTCCCCGTGCCCGGGCCGGCGGCGGTGATGCGATGGGTCCCGTCACCGAAGGACGCGGGCAGTTCCATCACCCAGCCGTCGAGGCCCTCGCTGGACGGGTTGGGGTTGCAGGTGGCGACGAACTCGTTTTGCGTCACGCCGCCCACCGTGTCCGAGGTGGGGTTGCCCACCTGGACCGTCCCCTCCTCGATGATCGGGTCTTCCTTGGGCAGCGGCGCCGGTTCGACCGCCGTGGCCCGGTCCCCGCCGAAGACCTGGATCTCCGCCACCTGGGCGTAACCCAGGCTGTTGTCCTGGGCGCTGTCGGCGAAGAACCGGATGTAGGCCGCCTGCACCGGCTGGCTCAGCGTCCAGAGCTTGTAGTGCAGGGCGGGCGCCACGGGACGCGGCTTCTCCGTGGGGAAGCTGCCCTGGAGGATGGTCTTCCACACCACCCCGTCGGTGGACACCTGCAGGGTGAAGTCCTTCAGGGCCGCGAAGCGCGCCTTGGCGATGTCCTTGAAGGCGCTGACCTGGACCGCCGTGATGGGCACGGGCCGATCACCGGCCAGGTCGACCACGATCCACTCGCCGTCATAGCCCTGATCGTTGACGGCCGTGGCCCAGACCGTCGCCTCGGTGTCGTCCAGGGCGTTCTTGGCCGGCAGGGTGGCGTCCTCGCCCAGACGGCTGACCTGGATCACCTTGGCCCCGTTGGCCAGGGAGGCGTAGTTGGGCTGGAGGCTGAAGCGCAGGGAGGTGGTCCGGCCCGCGGCGACCTTGATGTCGCGGAAGGTCCGGGCTCCGAAGCCCCGCGCCTGGATGGTCACGGTGTAGGTGCCGCCGACCATGTCCAGGGCAAAACCACCCTTGGCTCCCGTCACCGCCGCCGGGCTGACCCGTGCCTCGTACTCGCCGATGATCACCCGGGCGCCGGCGATGGGCTTCCCGGTGGTGGCGTTGACCACCGTCCCCACCAGCCGGCCGTTGCGGGCTTTGGCCAGGTGGTCGAAGGCCGGGTGGGGGTCGGTGTCGTCGCCGGTGTTGCTCACGGCTCCGGCCCCCAGGCCGCGGCGGGCGAAAGCGGTCCAGAGCAAATCGAAGTGGTCGCCGTGGTAGCGGTCCACGTCGGCCGTGAGGATGGCATCCCGCATGTCGATCATGCTGGGATCGGGCGGCGAGATGGGCATGGCATCGGTCACCAGCTGCTCGGCGATCCGAGCGCCCTGTGCCTTGCCGTACTTGCCCACCAGAGCCTTCCACACGTCCCACAGGATGACGGCCCAGATCTCGCCGTCGGCGTGGACCTCCGGCCCCGTGATGTCATAGCCGATGTCGCCGAAGCCCAGGGGGCTCTGATCCAGGGCGTAGTTGCGGATGCCCGTCTTGCTGTTGCCGGTGACGTACTGGCCGACGATGGGCCGGTCCTGCAGCCCCCGGGCGATCAGGTAGGACATGCCGTACCAGTCGCCCCAGGCTTCGCCCATGGACCCCGCCTGGTGGCTGTTGAGGGCCTCGCCGCCGGCCACCAGCCGGTTCGACAGGGCGTGGCTGTACTCGTGGTAGATCACCCCGGCGTCGAAATCGCCGTCGGCGCACTGGCCCTCAAAGGCCCCCGGTATGGGCTCCCAGAGGAACATGCCGCTCCAGGAGGGCAAGCCGTCGGGCAGCGTCAGCATGTAGGCGTTGTCCTGGCCGGTGTAGAGCGGCTCGCCGCCGGTCAGCGCCCCCGCCTGGGCCAGGCCGAGGATCGGGTCGCCGCCCTGGCCGCCCTTGCCGAAGTTGTCGAGCTGCATATTGCCGGCCGGCTCCGTCCACCCCAGCTTGTAGAGGTGGTCATGGAACAGGTTGTGGTGGTAGAAGAGGTTGGTCACCGCGGCCTCCACGTCTTCGGCGTAGGAGGGTGGCGTCGCCTGGCACTGGGTGCGACCCCACTGGTCCGTGAAGGCATAGTTGAAGTGGGAGAGCAGGTTCACCGGACGAACGAGCCCGGGTCCTTCCGGCACCAGGAAGTTGCTCCAGTTGGCGAAGGTGTCGGCGTTGTTGCCGAAGGTGGTCGGACCGCTGACACCGGGTAGCACCCCTACCCAGCCCCTGGGCGAGGCGCTGGGATCCCCGGCGAAGGACTTCACCACCTGGCTCCCCCCCGCCGGCGCCCCGGGGTAGTTCTCAAACACCAGCCCCTCGGGCCCGCTGAAGTTCACCAGGGGGCGGCGGTACAGGATCTGGCCGCTGGTGGCGTCGACCAGGACCTCGTAACCTTCGGTGAGTTTGGGGATGAACAGGATCCGCCAGGCAGGCCGCAGCTCCTTCCCCATGGGGAAGAGGGCCTTGCGCGCGTACTGCACGGTGGCGAAGGGCCCCTGCGCGAGGACGGTCCAGCCGGCGCGGGTGCCGGTCACCTCGGGCACGTAGTCCACCGCCGGCGCCAGGGCGCCCACCACCTTCTCCAGGGCCTCGGTCACGCTGAGGTCGAACCCGCCCTTGACGGGCGCCGCCGGCTGGGCGCTGGCCGCCACCGACAGGATCCGCCCCTCCCGGTTGACGGCCACGATGATGCGACCGCCCGCGGCCGTCTCGATCCCGCCGAAGGTCTGCTGGAAGGTGACCGGGCGCAGGCCCGTGCCGGGCAGGGCGTAGTCCCGGACCACCTTCAGCCCGTCGACCACCTCGTCGGTCCAGCCGAAGAGGTCCTTATGCTCCCGCAGCCACCGCCGGGCGATGTCGACCGCCGGGCCCTCGGCCGGCCCCGTCAGGTAGCCCTGACTGCGGGTGATCATCGACGGTGTCTTGTAGAAGGCGTTCCAGCGAATGCGCAGGCCGCTGCCCACCTCGGTG
>DATCLH010000438.1:0-5310 GCA_036564035.1 Thermaerobacter sp. | reverse complement strand
AGTTAGGCCGGTGGGCCTCACTCGTTCGGGTACGGGCCCAACGCCCGGGACGGGCCGGGGCCGATACCCTCCCCCGGGTCACGGTGGGGGTTCCGGCAGGGCCTACTGGCCGGCCATCGGCTGGGCGGCTGCCAAGGGGCGGGTCCAACCCCCAGCCCTTCGGACCCCGCCCGGCGTGATCCCGCCGGCGTTCGGCCTGCGGCTTGCGGGTCCATTCAGCGTGCCCTGTGACGGGCCGGCCTCGCACCATCCCGGCATCCCGGGCCGCCGGCTCGCTGGCCGCCGGTACACGCCTACTCGTCCCGCGCATCGCCTTTGGCGTGCTGGGCTGTTGCCTCGGATTGTAAAGAGGTGCCGGCCCCCTGTCAACACGTCCGGGGTCGACTCACTGGTTCCTCACTCGTTCCCCAGTTCCTCCGGGAAGGCCCCCAGGACCACGGGGACCTGCAGCTCCTGGCCGTCCCGGTTGATGCGCAGGGTGACCCGGTCGCCCACCCGCTTCTGGTCGAGATAGGCGACCAGGTCCGGCACGCTCCGCACCGCCTGCCCGTCCACGGCCAGGATCACGTCGCCGCCGAAGGGGACCACCGAGCCGCCCACCCGGCGCGGCTCGGCCGCCTGCAGGCCCGCCCGGTCCGCCGGGCTGCCCGGGACGACCTCGGCCACCTGGATCCCGTGGTCAACGGCCAGGCCGCGGGCGCGGTAGGTGGCCGGGTCGACCTCGACGCCGCCGATCCCCAGCCAGGGGTGCTGGACGGTGCCGCCCGCCAGGAACAGGTCCAGCTCCCGCTTGAGGATGTTGATGGGCACGGCGAAGCCGATGCCGATGGACCCCGGCCGCGACTCCACGTTGGAGAGGATGGCCGTGTTGATGCCGATGACCTCCCCGCGGGCGTTGACCAGGGCGCCGCCCGAATTGCCGGGGTTGATCGGCGCGTCGGTCTGGATCACCTCGCGGATGATCCGGCCGTTGGGCGCCTGCAGGTTGTTCCGGTGCAGGCCGCTGATCACGCCCGTGGTCGCCGTCTTCGGCAACCCGAAGGGATAGCCCACGGCCATGACGGGCTCCCCGACGGTCAGCCGGTCCGAATCGCCCAGGCGGGCGGGCCGCACCTTGTCCGCCGGCAGGTCGGCCTGCAGCAAGGCCAGGTCGTGGCTGGGGTCCTGGGCGACGAGCCGCGCCTCCACCTGGGTGCCGTCATCCAGGACGATCATGAGCCGCGACGCGCCCTCCACCACGTGGTAGTTGGTGACCACGTGCCCATGATCGTCGATCACCACGCCCGAGCCCGAGCTCTCCTCCTGCACGATGCCAAGCCACGGGCTGATGCCCCGGGCGGTGCGCACCACCCGCACCACCGAGGGGGCCACCTGGGCGTACACCCGGGAGAAGTCCACCACCGGCGCGCCCGCCACCGGCGGGGCCGGCGTTTCCACGGCCGGGCTGCCCGGCCCCGCGCTGGGCCCTTCCCCGGCACCTGCGCCCGGGTGGACCCCGGGGGCGGCAGCCAGCGGACCGGCCGTCACGGCGTAGAGGACCAGGCCGCCGCCCAGCAGCCCGCCCACCAGGGCGGTCACCAGCCGCGACCACCAGGCGTGGCGCCCCCCATTATGGTCGAACCCGCCGGCGGCGCCGGCCCCGCCGCCGGCGCCACCCCAATGGCCGTCGCCGCCCAGGGCGCCGTAGCCGCCCAAGTCGCGGCCGCCGCCGGCGTGGCCCGGGTCACCGGAGCCGCCCTCGAAGGGGCCCGTCGCCGGGGCGCCGGCGTCCCGCCCGCCGGAGCCGTCCCACCCGGCGCCGTCGCCCGGGCCCTCCTCACCCGGCGCTCCTGCGGCCGCCAGGGCTGCACCGGCCGGCGGCGCGCCCCGAACCCCCGCCCCTGCCCCGGAGGCGGAGGCGGGCTCGGGCTCGAACACCAGCCACGTCCCGTCGCCCCCAGCGCCGCCGGCGACGCCGTCGCCGCGGCGTTCTCTGCTGCGATCCTCCAGGTTCATGGCGTCGGCTCCTTCCCTTTCCGGTGTCTGCCGGTGTCCATTGTAACCCGGACGGCGGCGGCGGCCGTTGCCGAAGGGGCACGGGGCTGTAAACGTTCTGTAAAAGCCGGACGGCCCCGATCCCCCGGGCCCAAGGCACGGCAGGGGGCCTGCGGCCCCCTCCCGCAAGCCCCCTGCCCCTGGGGCGTCGCCCCGGTGACCGGCCACCGGCGCCGTCCTGCCGCGGGCGGAGCCGGCCCCGGGGCACCTTGAGACTGGACCTTCCCCGAGTGCCCTCTCAGCCACCGGGCGCGGCCGCCGTCTCCGCCGCCGCCCGGCGCGGCGCCGCGGGGGGCCGGGCCACTAGCGGCAGGAGGAGCGCCACCAGCATGGCGACGGCGATCACATACAGGGCCGTGGTATAGGTCCCGGTCAGCTCCCGCACCCGGGCGATCATCAGCGGGCTGGGGATGGCGCCGAGCCCCCAGGCCAGCAACATCAGGCCGTAGATGCTGCCGGCGTACCGCGGGCCGAAGTAGTCGGCGCTCCACGAGGGCATCGTGCCGAACCCGCCGCCGTAGCAGAGGGCGACCAGGGCCGTGGCCGCCACGAACAGCAGCGGCGTCCGCAGGGAGGGCAGCAGGGCGAAGAGCACCACCTGCAGCCCGAACATGGTCAGGAACACCGCCCGCCGGCCGATGTAGTCCGAGAGGGCGGCCCAGAACATCCGGCCCAGGGCGTTGAAGATGGAGATCGTCCCGACCACCAGGGCGGCCGCCTCGGTCTCGCTCATGCCGACGATCTCCTGCCCCATGGGCGACGCCTGGGAGATGATCATGATGCCCGCGGACACGTTGAGGAACAAGGTGACGAAGAGCACCCAGAACTGCCAGGTGCGCACGGCCTCCTGGACGGTGAAGTCGCGGCGGGCCCGGGCCGCCTGCTGGCGCGCCGACGGCTGCCAGCCCGGCGGCGCCCAGCCCTCGGGCGGGTTCCGGAAGAACTGGGCGGCCGCCACCACCACCAGCAGGTAGACGATGCCCAGGCTGAAGAAGGTGGGGGCGATGCCGCGGGCTTGCAAGCTGGCCGCGGCATAGGGGCTCATCACCAGGGCCCCGGCGCCGTAGCCCGCCACCGCCAGGCCCGTGATCAGCCCGCGCAGGTCGGGGAACCACTTGACCAGGGTCGCCACGGGCACGATGTAGCCCATCCCCATGCCCAGGCCGCCCACCACGCCGTACCACAGGTACAGCTCCGCCAGGCTGTCGGCAGTCCCGGTCAGCGTGTACCCGGCGCCGTATACGAGCCCCGCCAGGGTCGCCACCAGCCGGGGTCCCCTGCGGTCCATCAAGAGACCCCCGATGATGGTCCCCACGCCCAGGAAGGCGATGGACAGGGTGAAGGCCAGGGTGACCTGGGACCGGCTCCACCCGAAGGCCTCCATCAGGGGCTTGACGTAGACGCTCCAACCGTAGACGGCGCCCAGGCAGAGCTGCATCAGGATGGCGGCCACCACCATGACCCACCGGTTGGGCAGCCGCTCCACCGCGCCGGCCGTGCTCGCCATGGCACACCCCTCCCCTCGGGCACCGCCGGGCCGGACGAACCGGCCCGGCGGCACGCCCAGGCCGCTAGGACGCCGCCGGCGTCCCCGCCACCGGCGCCGCCACGTCCTCCCCCTGGCGCAGCGGCACCAGCTCGCAGATGGCGTTGTAATCGGGCTCGCCGCAGTAGGGGTCGCATACCCCCGTCGGGATGAGCCCGTTCCCCTCGGGCCAGTGGACCTGCAGGTTGCCGGGCCGGATCCGGCTGATGCGTACCCGGCCCCGGAACTCGCCGTACTCCGACCGCAAGAGCACCGGATCGCCGTCCCGCAGGCCCAGGCGCTCGGCGTCCTCCCGGGCCATGAACACCTGGTCGCGCCGGGCGCCCGTCAGGGGGTCGACCTCATCCCAGACCATGCTGTTGAACTGCTTGCCGCGCCGGGTCCCCACCCGGAACTTGCCCTCGGGGACGTCCTGCTCGGGCAGCGGCGCCACGATGAAGTGGGCCTTGCCGTCGGGGGTGTTGAACCGGTTGCCGGCGCAGAGCAGCGGCCCGCCCCACTGGAACTGGTCCCCCTTCTGCCGCAGGTGCTGGATGCCGTCGTACAGGGGCACGGTGCGGGCGATGTCCTCTCGGATCTGCTGGGTGTTGTCGTAATGGATCAGGTGCGCCCGCTCCGGGTCGACCCGTTCGGCAATGCGGACGGGGATCTCCCACTCCGGCCGGGCCTCGCCGATGCGGCGCCCGGGGATCTCGGGGCTGAAGATCACCCGCCGTTCCGTGGTGGTCTGGGTGACGCCGCCCGGCGTCTCGTAGCGCGTTGCGGCCGGCAGGATGACGTTCACCTCGGCCGGCTCGAGCAGCATCATGGGGTTGATGACGATGTCCTGGAACACCCGCACCGGCACCCGCTCCAGGGCGGCGCGGACGTAGGCGGGGTCGGGCATGGTCTCCAGGAAGTTGCCGCCGGCGGAGTAGAGGACATCGATCTCCCCGCGGTACATGGCGTCGATGGCGGCGGTGGCGGTCAGCCCCGGCCGGCCGGGCACCTCGAAGCCCCAAATCTCCTTCATGGCCGCCATGGTCGCCGGGTCGCCCACCGGCCGGCCCATGCCATAGGAGTTGGGTACGGCCCCCATCTCGGCGCCGCCCTGGACCCCCGAGTGGCCGCGGATGGGCATGAGCCCGCACTGCGGCCGCCCGACCCGGCCCAAGGCCAGCGCCAGGTTGATGATGGCCAGCACGTTGTGGGTGCCGTGGCGGTGCTGGGTGACGCCCATGCTCCAGACGGTGATGGAGGTGCGGGCCGAGGCGTAAAGATCGGCGAACCGGCGCATCTCCGCCTCGCTGGTGCCCGCCGACTTCTCCAGGTCCCGCCAGGACAGCCCGTGGACGTAGGCCTTGACCTCCTCGAACCCCGCCGTGTGCCGGGCGATGAACTCGTGGTCCAGCCGGTTCGTCTCGATCAGATGCTTTAAGGCGCCGTTGAAGAAGGCCGCGTCGCCGCCCTGGGCGATCTGGAAGAACTCGTCCATGATGCGGGTGCCGAAGAGGGCGCTCTCCAGGGTCGACGGCACCCAGTAGCGCTCCAGGCCCTCCTCCTTGTACGGGTTGACCACCACCACGCGGGTTCCGGCCTTCTTCGCCTCGTACAGGTATTTGGTGGTCACGGGCTGGTTGTTGGCCAGGTTGGTGCCCACCAGCACGATCAGGTCGCAGCCGATCCAGTCCCGGTAGGACACCGTCGTGGCGCCGTAGCCGATGGCCTTGCCCAGGGCCACCGTGCTGGGG
>DATCLH010000437.1:0-4402 GCA_036564035.1 Thermaerobacter sp. | reverse complement strand
CCCCCGGGGTCATCGATACCCCCCTGACCCGGCCGATCAAGGACCACCCGGAATGGTACGGCGCCTATGCCGCCAAGACGGCCCTGGGCCGCTGGGGGACGCCGGAAGAGGTGGCGGCGGCCGTGGTCTTCCTGGCCGCCGACGCCAGCCGCTACGTCACGGGTACGGTCCTGACGGTGGACGGCGGCTGGACGGCCATCGACGGCCGGTATGTCCCGCCCCTTGGCGGGTGAGGAGCTCGCCGACCGGAGGTGACACCATGCCCCCCTTGCCGTCCCAATCCAGTCCGGCGCCCTTCCCGGCTCCACAGCGTCCCCCTGAGGCTCCCATCCGCCTGGCGGTCATCCCGGGCGATGGCGTCGGGCCCGAGGTGATCGCGCCGGCCCTGGCCGTCCTCGAGGCCCTCGGGGCGGCGGGCCGGCGATTGGAAGCGGTGACCTTCCCGTGGGGGTCGGCCCACTACCTGGGGACGGGCCGGGTGGCGCCCGCCGATTTCCTCGCCACCCTGCAAGCCTTCGACGCCGTCTTGCTGGGGGCGATGGGCGATCCCAGGGTGCCCGACCCGCTGACCGTCGGCCTGGTCTTGCAGATCCGCAAGGCCTTCGACCTCTACGTCAACCTGCGGCCCGTGCGCCGGTGGCCGGGGGCCCCTTCCCCCCTGGCCCGGGCGGCGGAGGTGGACATCCTGTTCGTCCGGGAGAACACCGAGGGCGAGTACGCCGGCGCGGGCGGGCGGCTCTACGCCGGCCAGCCGGAGGAAGTCGCCCTGCAGACGGCCGTCTTCACCCGGCGGGGGATCGAGCGGATCGCCGTCTTCGCCTTCGAGCAGGCCCGGCGGCGCCGGCGCCGGCTGACCAGCGTGTCCAAGGGGAACGCCTTGCCCCATGTCTTCGGCTTGTGGGACGAGGTGGTCTGGGAGGTGGGCCGCCGCTATCCCGACGTGGAGCTGGAGACGGTGCTGGTCGACGCCATGGCCTATCACCTGGTGCGCCAGCCCGAACGGTTCGACGTGGTGGTGGCCTCCAACCTCTTTGGGGACATCCTGACCGACCTGGGGGCGGCCCTTCAAGGCGGGCTCGGGCTGGCCGCCAGCGCCAACATCAGCCCCTCCGGCCCGTACCCGGGCATGTTCGAGCCGGTGCACGGCTCGGCGCCCGACATCGCGGGGCGGGGCATCGCCAACCCGCTGGGCGCCATCGGCTCCGTCGCCCTGATGCTAGACCACCTGGACGCCCGCGGCCTCCTACCCGGGGGCCGGCACCTGGCCGGGGTTCTGGAGGCGGCGATGGCGGACGTGGTTCGGGAGGGGCCGCGGACGCCGGATTTGGGTGGAACGGCGACCACGGCCCAGGTGGGGGAGGCGGTGATCCGGCGGCTGCGGGCCCGCCTGGACCAGGGCGGTTAGCGCCGGGGGGCACGGCACCGATCCAACCCACGAACCCCCGAACGATCGGCCCAAACCGTCAGCCGGGCCAGCCCCCAGCGCCTCCGGACTCCCCTGGGACCCATGCCATCCATGGCACCTGGGGGACGAACCTGCCGGGGGGGCCGGGGGGCGGTTCGGTCCGTTCGGGGCCGTTCCCGCCCGTCGGCCGCCCTCAGGCGCCCAGGTACGCCTCCATGACCCGCGGGTCGGCGGCCACCTCCTGGGCCGATCCCTCCAGGACGATCCGGCCCGTCTCCAGGACGTAGCTGCGGTGGGCCAGCTTGAGGGCGGCGTGGGCGTTCTGCTCGACCAGCAGGATGGTCGCCCCCGACCGGCTGATCTCGGCGATCACCCCGAAGATCTCCTTGACCAGCAGCGGCGCCAGGCCCATGGACGGCTCGTCCAGCAAGAGCAGCCGGCCGCCCATCATCAGGGCCCGGCCGATGGCCAGCATCTGCTGCTCGCCGCCGCTCAAGGTGCTGGCCAGCTGGTGAGCCCGTTCCTCCAACCGGGGGAAAAGGTCGAAGACCCGCCGCAGGTCCCGGCGGATCCCCTCCCGATCCCGGCGCCGGTTCCAGGTGGCCAGCTCCAGGTTCTCCATCACCGTCAGCCGGGGGAAGATGCCGCGCCCTTCGGGGACGTGGACGATCCCCAGCGCCGCCGCCTCGTGGGACCGCAGCGGCGTGATGTCCCGGCCGGCGAAGCGGATGCGGCCCCGGCAGGGGATCATCCGGGCGATGGCCCGCAGGGTGGTGGTCTTTCCCGCGCCGTTGGCGCCGATCAGGGCGACTACCTCGCCCTCGTCGACCGTCAGGGCGATGCCGTCGACGGCCCGGATCGCGCCATAGTAGACGCTGAGGTCGCTCACCTCGAGCAAGGGCACCGTGACAAGCCCCCTCCATATGGACCGGCGGTCAACCGGCCGGCGGTCAACCGGCTGGCGATCAACCGGCGGACGGTCAGCCGGCGGCCTCCTGCTCCCCCAGGTAGGCCTCGATGACCTGCGGGTTCGTCCGGATGGCCTCGGGCGTCCCCTGGGCGATGATCCGGCCGAAGTTGAGGACCACGATCCGCTGGCAGACGCCCATCACCACGGGCATGTGGTGCTCGATCAGGAGGATCGTCAGGTCGAACCGCTCCCGGATCCAGCGGATGAATTCCATCAGGTCGCGGCCCTCGGCGGGGTTCATCCCGGCCGCCGGTTCGTCCAGCAGGAGAAGCTTCGGCCGGGTGGCCAGAGCCCGGGCGATCTCCAGCCGCCGCTGCTCGCCGTACGGCAGGCTGCCCGCGGGCTGCCCTGCCCGTTCCTCCAGACGAACCAGCCGCAGCAGGTCCAGGGCCTCCTCCCGCAGGCGGCGCTCTTCGGCGTGATACCGGGGGCCGCGGCGGACGGCCTGCAGCAGGCCGTAGCCCGCCCGGAAGTTATGGGCCACCAGGATGTTCTCCAGCACCGTCATCTCCGGGAAGAGGCGGATGTTCTGGAAGGTCCGGGCGATGCCGCGCCGGGTGATCTCGGCAGCCGGCAGGCCCGTGATGTCGGCGCCGTCGAACCGGATGCGCCCCCGGGTGGGACGGTAGACCCCCGTGATCACATTGAAGACCGTGGTCTTGCCGGCGCCGTTGGGCCCGATCAGGCCGACCAGTTCCCCGGGTTCCACCTGGAGGTCGAAGTCCTGGACGGCCGCCAGGCCGCCGAAGATCATCGAAACGCCTTTCATCTCCAGCAAGGGCACGTCCCATTCCCCCGTTCGCTCGGAACCGGTCAGGGGCGCGGGCCCGGCCTAGGCCGCCACCCGCTGCCGCGCCCTCCGTCCCCGGCCGAGGCCCGCCAGGCGGATCTCGCGGAAGCCCAGGATGCCCCGGGGCATGCGCAGCATGATGATCACCAGGATCAAGGGGCTCAGCACCATCCGCCACACCCCCAGATCCCGCAGGCTCTCCAGGAGGACCGTCAGCAGCGTGGCCCCCACCACCGACCCGCTCAAGCTGCCCATGCCGCCCAGGTAGAGCATGGCCAGGATCTCTGTCGACTTGATGTAGGTGAAGGACTGGGGGTTGATGTACTGGATCAGGTGGCCCCACAGGGCCCCGGCCAGGCCCGCGAAGAGGCCCGCCAGCACGAAGGCCAGCATCTTGACCCGCCGGACCCGGATCCCCATCAGGGTCGCCGCGATCTCGTCCTGGCGAATCGCCTGGAACATGCGCCCGTAGTTGGAGTCCACCAGGTTGCGGAAGAGCAGCAGCATGGCGATGACGGTGCCGTACACCCACAGCAGGTTGGACTCCTTGGGCAGCCCGACCATGCCCCGCGGCCCGCCCACCGCGTCGATGTTGTTGATGACGTTGACGATGATCATGTTGAATCCCAGGGTGACGATGGCCAGGTAGTCGCCGAACATGGTCAGGGCGGGGATGCCCACCAGCCACGCGGCCAGGGCCGCGGCCGCCCCCGCCGCCAGGAAGGCCAGGGCGAAGGGCAGGTCCAGCTTGACCGTCAGCACCCCGGCCACGTAGGCGCCCACCGCCATGAAACCGGCATGGCCGATGGCGAATTCGCCCAGGTAGCCGTTGACCAGGTTGAGGCTGGCGGTGAGGATGATGTTGATCCCCACCAGGCAGAGGACGTGGGTGACGTAGCTGTTGACCCAGCCCATCTCGCCCAGGGCGTAGACGGCCACCACCACCGCCGCCGCCCCCGCCCACGGCCACCAGCCCGCCACCGCCCGCCGTTCGGGGAGGACCGCCTCCACGCCCATCGCGCCACCACCCCCTTCGTCACACCTTGGTCGAAAGCGGCCGCCCTAGCAGCCCCGTCGGACGAACCAGCAGGACGAGGATCAGGATGGCGAAGGCGATCCCGTCGCGGAAGGTGGAGGGCAGGTAGGCCGCCACGAAGACCTCGGTCAACCCCAGCAGGAAGCCGCCCAGCATGGCCCCGTCCACCAGCCCGATGCCGCCCAGGACCGCGGCGATGAA
>DATCLH010000436.1:0-3552 GCA_036564035.1 Thermaerobacter sp. | reverse complement strand
CGGGTTCGTTGGGTCGGGACCGCACCGTTCCCTCCGGTGGCATTACCCACGTCAGGTTCGAGGGGTTCGAGCCCTGGGGCTCGTCTCAGCCGGCGTGACGCCAGCACCCCCACGGTGCTACCATCTCCAGTATCCGGCCCGCATGCGGGGCGGTCAACGGGGCGTGGGGGTTGGGGCAGGGCTGCCGCGTCCCGCCGGCACCCTCGCGGGCCGGGGCGGCGCGGGCCAGCGAGGCAAGCGAGTTTTGTGGGCACCCGGGTTCTGTGGGCACCCGGGTTGTGCGGGCCAGCGAACGGAAACGGGAGCTCAAATGGAATCCGGAATGGAATGGAGGACGGGATGTTGCGCGAGCGGTTGAAGCCGCTGATGCGGGTGGCCGCCCTGGGGCTGTTCGTCGCCATCGCCGTGCTGTGGCAGCGGCGGACAGGGGGTTCGGTGGCCGGGCTTCTGGCCGGGACGGTGGCGCTGGCCGCCGGGCTCCTGGCGGCCGCGGCCGGTTTCGCCCGGTGGATGACCCGTCTCGAAGCCCGGCCCGGCCGTTCGGCGGCGCCGGTGCTGGTGAAGGACGGCCGGGCGGCTCCGAAGGCCCGGGCGGGCACGGATGCGGCCGGGGCTGTCAGGGAGCCTTGGCCGGCGGGCACCCGGCGGGCGGGTGCCGGTGGCGCCGGGGCGGCTGGTCGCGCCGGGGCGACCGGCGACGGCTCGGGGGCGGTCGCCGAGGGACTTGGCGCGGCCGGTGAGGGGGCCGCGCAAGCCACCCCCTCCGGGGAGGGGTGGGGGCGGTCGTGACGGCCGTCCTGCTCGCCCTGGCCGCCGGCCTGGTCCTCGGCCTGAGCGGGCTGACCCGGCCGATCCCGCCGCGGTGGTGGGACGTGGCCACGGCATGGACCCTGCGGGTCCTGCTTTTCCTCATGGGGCTGCGGCTGGGGCTCGATCCCCAGGTGGGGGCCGGGCTCGGCGCCCTGGGGGGGCGGGCGGCCCTATTTGCCGTGGCCACGGCCGGGGGCGCGTTCCTGGCCGGTGCCGTGGGGACCGGGCTGGCCGCGGCCCTCGGCGCCCGGCGGGCGGCGGGCCACGGCCGTGCCGGGGCCACGGCGGGCCGGGCGATCCAGCCACCCGAGGGGGCGGGGGGCCCGGCCGGCCAGGGAGTGCGGCCGGTAGAACGGGCGTGGATTCCGGCCGGCCACAGGGTGCAGCCGGCGGAGCGGGCGGGGATCCCGGCCGGCAGGCGGGCCGGTGAGGTCACGCCTCCTCTGGGCGGCGTGCCCGGGGAGAACGATGCCGCGGCCCCTGGGCCTGGGGCCGGCCGGCCCGGCGAGGCGGCCCCGGCCGCGGCCGGCACGAGCGACGGCACCGGCGCCCTGCGCCTCAGCGCCGCCGCCGTGCTGGCGGTAGCCGGCGGCTGGCTGGCCGGGTTCGTCCTGTTCCATCTGGCCAGCCCGGCGAGCAGCGCGGCCGGCCCGGCGGGCCATGCCCCGGCCGCGGCAGCGGTCCACCGGCTGGCGACCGCGGGGTCCGGCTACGCCCTCCTCCTGCTGATGGCCCTCTTTGGCGGCGAGTTCGGCCGCCAGTGGCCGTCCACCCGGGCCAGCCTGGGCGCGGTCCGGGGACGGGCCCTGCTCCTGCCCCTGCTCGGCGGCCTGGGCAGCCTGGCCGGCGGCTGGCTGGCCGGGGCGGTGGCCGGCGAGCCCGCCGGCCTGTCCCTGGCGGTGGCCGCCGCCTTCGGCTGGTACAGCATGGCCGGGGTCCTGGTGGCCCAGCTGTGGGGGCCGGCGGCGGGGGCCCTGGCCTTCCTGGCCAACGTCCTGCGGGAACTCTTGACCGTGGTGGCCGTGCCGCTCCTGGTGCGCCGCCTGGGCCGGCGGGCCTGGCTGGCGGTGCTGCCGGGAGGGGCCACCACCATGGACACCACCCTGCCCGTCATCGCCGCCGCCGCCCGGGACGCGGGCACCACGGCCCTGGCCTTCATCCACGGGCTGGTCCTCACCCTGCTGGCGCCCGCCCTGATCGCCTGGCTGGCGGCCCGTTCATCCCCCTGATCGTCCCTCATCGTTCGTCCCTGGGATCTCGCCTGGCGATCGCGCCCTTTCCGCGGTGGCCATCTCGCCCCCTCTGTGACACCTGCCCGGGGCATGCGACATACGCCTATCGGGGAACCCCAAACGGGGGGCGAGACAGGACCATGGCGTTGGACGTCATCAAGCTGCTGGACGGACTGCATTTCCATCTCGCAGGCGCGCCGCTGCCCCCGCGGGTCGGCGAGGTCCGCGCCCATTCAGCCCAGGTGGAACCCGGCGACCTGTTCGTCGCCATCCCCGGCCGGCGCCACGACGGCGCCGCCTTCGTGGGCGAGGCCGTGCGGCGGGGGGCCCGGATCGTCGTGGCCCAGCGGGGCCCGGCGGGGCCGCCACCGCCCGGCGTCACGTGGCTGCAGGTGCCTTGCGCCCGGGCCGCCCTGTCGCGGCTGGCGGCCAACCGCTACGGCCACCCGTCCCGGCGGCTGGCCGTGGTCGGCGTCACCGGCACCACCGGCAAGACGACCACCACCCTCTTGCTCCACCACCTGCTGACCGCTGCCGGCGTCCCCGCCGGCCTGATCGGCTCATTGGAGGTGCGCACCGGCCTGCGCCGGTGGCCCGGCGACCTGACCACGCCCGACCCCCTCCACCTGCACCGGTACCTGCGGGAGATGGTGGACGCCGGTTGCCGGGTGGCCGTCATGGAGGTCTCGTCGCAAGGGGTCGACCAGGGCCGGGTGGACGACGTGGCCTTCGACCTGGGGGTGGTGACGAACCTGGCGCCCCTGGAGCATCTGGAGTACCACCCCACCTACGAGCACTACGCCGCGGCCAAGGGGCGCTTCGTCGCCATGGTGCCTCCCGGTGGCGGGGTGCTGATGCACGAGGGCGAGGCGGCCTTGCGTCTCGGACCCTACGCCCGGGCTCCGGTGGTCCTCTTCGGGCGCGGGCCGGAGTGCCCGCTGCGCCTGGCCGGCGAGCACCTGGATGAACTGGCGCCCCTCTGGACGAACCGGCTCCACCTGCAGGTGCCGCTGGACTGGCCTGCCGGCCCGAACACCCCGGTTCAGGACGTCTGGCTGGGGACTCAGCTTCTGGGCCCCCACCACGCCATGAACGTGGTGGCGGCGGTGGGCGCCGCCCTGTGGCTCGGCCTGGGCCTTGACGTGGTCGCAGCGGCGCTGCCTGCCTTTCCCGCGCCCCGGCGCCGGACCCAGGTGCTGATGCGCCATCCCATCACCGTCATCGACGACACGGCGGGCCGGCCCGACAGCCTGGCGGCCTGTTTCGCCGTGGCGGCGCGCATCCCCCACCGGCGCATGGCGGCGGTCTACGCCGTCCGCGGCGGCCGGGGGGAGGCCATCAACTATGCCAACGGCCTCCAGCTGGCCCGGGAGGCCCGGCGCTTCGGCGCGGCGCTGGTGGTGACGGCCAGCGCCGGCGACACCAGCCCCCGGGACACGGTGCGGCCCGCCGAGTGGGAGGCGTGCCTGGCGGGGATCGCCGCCGGGGGGCTCGAGCCGCCGCAGGTGAC
>DATCLH010000435.1:0-1809 GCA_036564035.1 Thermaerobacter sp. | reverse complement strand
CTTGCGCCGCTCGGTGCGGAAGAATCCCCACAAGGAGGCGATCCGCTTCGGGGAGCGCCGGTGGACGTACGCCGAGCTGGACGCGGCCGTCAACAAGCTGGCCCATGCCCTGCTGGCCCGCGGCCTGGCCAAGGGCGACCGGCTGGCCGTCTACGGCCGCAACTCGGACATCTACGTCCTCGCCTGGCTGGCCTGCGCCCGGACCGGCATCATCCACGTGCCGATCAACTACATGCTGACGGGGGAGGAACTGGTCTACATCGTCAACCAGTCGGGCAGCCGGGCGCTGTTCTACGACGCGGACCTGGCCCCCCAGGTGGAGGCGGTGCGCGAGCGGGTCGGGGCGGCCATCACCGGCACGCTGGAGGAGCTGCTGGAGGCCGCCCTGGACCCGGCCGGTAACGGGGAGGAGCCGGAAGCCGAGCTGGACGACACCGACGTCGTCCAGCTGCTCTACACCTCCGGCACCACGGCGGCGCCCAAGGGCGCCATGATGACCCACCGCGCCCTGCTCGCCGAGTACGTCAGCTGCATCATCGAGCTGGACCAGAGCCCGGAGGATCGCAGCCTCAACGCGCTACCCCTCTACCACTCCGCCCAGATGCACGTCTTCCTCATGCCCCAGCTCCTGGTGGGAGCCACCAACGTGATCCTGCCGGCGCCGGCGCCGGACGCCTGCCTCCCGCTGATCGAGCGGGAACGGATCACGTCGATGTTCGCGCCGCCCACGGTGTGGATCAACTTCCTCCGCCACCCCGACTTCGACCGGTACGACCTCTCCAGTCTCCGGAAGCTGTACTACGGCGCCTCCATCATGCCCGTGCCAGTCCTGGAGGAGCTGCGGCGGCGCCTGCCCGGCGCCCGTCCCTACAACTGCTACGGCCAGAGCGAGATCGCACCCCTGGCCACCGTCCTGCGCCCGGAGGAGCACGACGCGCGGCCGGCCTCGGCGGGGCGCCCGGTCTTCCACGTCGAGACCCGGGTGGTCGACGAGGCGATGCGGGACATGCCACCAGGAGAGCTGGGGGAGATCGTCCACCGCTCGCCCCAGCTGCTGGTGGGCTACTGGGACAAGCCCGAGGAGACCGACGAGGCCTTCCGCGGCGGCTGGTTCCACTCCGGCGACCTGGGCTATGTGGACGAACAGGGCTACCTGTACGTGGTCGACCGCCTCAAAGACGTGATCAACACCGGCGGCGTGCTGGTGGCCAGCCGCGAGGTGGAGGAGGCCCTCTACACCCACCCGGCGGTGTCCGAGGTGGCGGTCATCGCCTTGCCCGACCCCAAGTGGATCGAGGCGGTAACGGCGGTGGTGGTGCTGAAGCACGGGGCGACGGCCACCGCCGAGGAGCTGATCGATCACGCTCGGCAGAGGCTGGCGCCCTTCAAGGTTCCCAAGCGGGTAATCTTCGTTGACGACCTGCCCCGCAACGCCTCCGGCAAGATCCTCAAGCGGGAGCTGCGGGCCCGCCTGGCCGGTGAGGTGCCGGGAGCGGGTCCGGGCGCCCGAACCTGAGGCCGCCAAGCAACCCATCCCGGATGGGGCTTGGGCAAAGGAACCAGTGGGGACCGACCGCGGCCAAGATGTCCCGAAATGGCGCGCTTCAGCCCCTTGGCCGCCGGTTCCACACGGGGAGGGTTAACCGTGGGAGAACCCGTGATCGTCGAGGCGGTCCGCACGCCCTTCGGCAAGCGCGACGGCGTCCATCGGGCGACCCGACCCGACAAGCTGCTGGCCCTGGCCCTGCGGGGGCTGCTGGACCGCACGGGGCTCGACGCCGGGGCGGTGGACGACGTGGTCACCGGCTG
>DATCLH010000434.1:0-6689 GCA_036564035.1 Thermaerobacter sp. | reverse complement strand
TTGCAACCCGGGCTCGGATCCATCCTCGCGCGGCGGGAGGCGGGAGAGCGCCTGGCGCTGGTGGTGCCCCTGCCGCCCCTGGAACCGCGGGACCCGATGGGGGCGGGCCCGGGGCCGGCGGGCGGTGGCGAGGCGGGCGGGCCCGGTGCCGGTTCCCGGACGGACGAACCCGGCCCCGGCCCGGCGCCGGGCTGCGGCACGGGGTGGCCGGGCGCCGGGCCTCCGGTGGGACTGGGCGGCGGGGCGGCGCCGCCGGCCGCCGCGGCCCGAGGGGGGGACGGCGGCGGCCGGTCGCTGGTGGTGGCGGCCGGCGGCGGCACCGAGGGCTCCCTGGGAGATCCGGCGCTGGATGCCCGGCTGGCGGAGCTGGCCCGGGAGTGGCTGGCCGCCGGCCGCACGGGTACCGTGGCCCTCGAGGGGGCGGGCGAGTTCTTCATCGAGGCCGTGCTGCCGCCGCCGGTGCTGCTGGTCTGCGGGGCCGGGCACGACGCCCTGCCCGTGGTGGAGGCCGCGGCGCCGTTGGGTTACGAGGTGGTGGTGGTCGACAGCCGGCCGGCCTTCGCCCGGGCCGAGCGGTTCCCGAAGGCCCGGAGGGTGGTCCGCTGCCACCCGGAGGACCTGAACCAGGCGGTGACCCTGGACGACCGCACCTTCGTGGTCATCATGACCCACAACTTCCTGCAGGACGCGGGGTTTCTGGCGGCCGTCGCCCGCAGTCCCGTGCGGTACATCGGGCTGCTGGGCCCCCGGCGCCGGGCGGAACGGTTGCTGGACGAACTCCGCCAGCGGGGAATCGAACTGGCGGCGGAAGAGCGGGCCCGCCTTCACGCCCCCGTGGGCCTGGACATCGGCGGCGAGTCGCCAGAGGAGATCGCCTGCAGCCTGCTGGCGGAGATCCAGGCGGTGCGGTACGGCCGCCCGGCCGGGTTCCTCCGCGACCGCCAGGGCCCCATCCATCCGCGCGAGGGTGAGGCGGCCCCGACCGACGCTGAGGCGGCCCCGACCGAGGAGGAGCGACTGCAACGATGACGACGGCGACGCCCCAGTTCGAGCTGGGCGATGAGGTGCGGGAGGCCCTGCGCGGGGGACGGCCCGTGGTGGCCCTGGAGTCGACCATCATCGCCCACGGCTTTCCCTACCCCGACAACCTGGACATGGCCCTGGCCGTCGAGGAGGAGGTACGGCGAGCGGGGGCCGTTCCGGCCACCGTGGCGGTGCTGGACGGCTGCCTGCGGGTCGGGTTGAACCGGGCGGAGCTGGAGCGGGTGGCCAAGAGCCCGGACCTGCCCAAAGCCTCCATCCGGGACCTGCCGGTGCTGTGCGCCCTGGGCCGCAGCGCGGCGACCACCGTGGCGTCGACGGCCCAGGTGGCGGCCTGGGCGGGCATCGACGTGTTCGTCACCGGGGGCATCGGGGGGGTGCACCGGGGCTGGGGCCAGACCTTCGACATCTCGGCCGACCTGCCGGCCCTGGCGAGGCTCTCCCTGGTCGTCGTCTCGGCGGGTGCCAAGACGGTGCTCGACGTGGCGGCCACCCTGGAGTACCTGGAGACCCATGGGGTGACGGTGCTGGGCTACCGGACCGGCGAGTTCCCCGGCTTCTACCTGCGCTCGACGGGGTTGCCGGTGGATGCCCGGATCGAGTCGGCCGCCGAGGCGGCGGCGGTGCTGCGGGCCCGGCGGGCCCTGGGGCTGCCGGGCGCCGTGCTGGTGGCCAACCCGATCCCGCCGGAGGATGCCCTGGATCCCGAGGCCTTCGCCGGCTGGTTGGCCCAGGCCGAGGCGGACCTGGCCGCCGAAGGGGTCAAGGGCAAAGCGGTGACGCCCTTCCTGCTGGCCCGGCTCCACGGGCTGAGCGGCGGCCGGACGGTGGCGGCGAACCGCGCCCTGGTGCTCAACAACGCCCGCCTGGGCGCCGCCATCGCGGCGGCGCTGGCGGGCACGGCCAACGGGGGGCCGGCGGCCGGCGAGAAGGCGGTGCCGGCCGGCGGCCGGGCGGGCGGCCGCCCGGGAGGGCGGCCCGCGGTCCGGTGAGCGGCGTGGGGTGGAAGCCGGATCGAAGCCCCGAATCCGGCGCCGGGCCGGAGGGGGCGGCGGCCGCGGGGACCGCGACCGGTGCGGGGACGGGGCCCGGCGGGGACCGAGCCCGCCCCGCCGGGCCACAGCGGGAGGCGGGCCAGCCGGGGGCCCGGGTGGCGGGTGCGGGCCCGGCCGGTGGTCCCCGCCGGCACGGGCCGGTGGTGGTGGCCGGGGATCTGGTCCTCGACCTGGTGGTGCGGGTTCCCGAGACCTTGCACCGCGGCAGCGACACCTGGGGCGCCCTCCATCCCCGCCAGGGCGGCTCCGCGGCCAACACCGCCGCCTGGCTGGCCCGCCTGGGGCTGGAGGTGGTGTTCGCCGGCCGGGTGGGCCGGGATCCCCTGGGGCGGGCGCTGGCGTCGTCCCTGGCGGCGGAGGGCGTGGTCGTGCGGGTGGTGGAGGACCCCCAGCTGCCCACGGGCGTGATCCTGGCGCTGGTGGAGCCGGACGGGGAGCGGTCCATGGTGATCGGGCCGGGCGCCAACCACCGCCTGGACCCGGCGGATCTGCCCGAGGGGCTCATCGAAGAGGCCGGCTTCCTCTACCTGACGGCCTACTCCTTCGTCTGGCCCCAGGCCCGGGAGGGGGCGGGTGCCGCCCTGGCCCGGGCCCGGCGGGCGGGGGTGCCGGTGGCCGTCGATGCCTCGTCGGCGGCCCTGCTGGCCCGGGAAGGGCCGGCCGAGCTGGCCGGCCGGTGGCAGGGGGTCCACTGCCTCTTTGCCAACGAGGAGGAGGCCCGGGTGCTGGCCGGCGTAGCAGGGCCGGAGGCTGCGGCCCGGCTGGGCCGGTTCGTCCCCGTGGTGGGGGTGAAGGCCGGCGCCCGGGGCGCCTACGGCCGGGCCTGGGGCCGCCCGTGGCAGGTGGATGCCCTGCCGCTGGCCCAGGTCGTCGACACCACGGGGTGCGGGGATGCCTGGAACGCGGGGATGCTGGCCGGCTTGCAGGCGGGGTTGCCGGCGGAGGCCGCGGCCCGGCTGGGCGGTTTCGTCGCCGCCTGGGTGGCGGCGCGGCCGGGGGCCGTGCCGCCGGGCTGGACGGAAGCTGACCGGCGGGCGGCCTGGGCCTACGCCTGGGACGCCGCGCAAGGCCTGGCGGGACGGGGGAGCCCGGCGGGAGACGGCGGCCTTCGCCCTGCCGGGGACGCCGGCGGCAAAGGCGCGGGTGGGTCGCAGGGGAGCCGGTGATCTCCGCCGGCTGGGCCGGCCCCCCGCCGGGTGGGCCCGTCGTCCGCCGGGTGGGCCTGCCAGCAGGGCGGATCGTTGAGCAGCCGGGATCTCGAATCCGTGGGGAATCCGTGGGGGCATGGGCGTGAGCACGGCGAAGGGTGCGGGCAAGGCGACGGTGGCGGTGGCCGGCAGCCTCAACATGGACCTGGTGGTGGTCTGCCGGCGGGCGCCGCGGCAGGGGGAGACGGTGGCGGGAGAGCGGTTCTTCACCGCCTGCGGCGGCAAGGGGGCGAACCAGGCTGTGGCCGCCGCCCGGCTGGGGGCGGCGGTGGCGATGCTGGGCTGCGTCGGCGACGACGCCTTCGGGGACCAGCTGCGGGATGCCCTGGCCGCCGAGGGCATCGATACGTCCGGCGTGCGCCGGGTGCCGGGTCCCAGCGGCATCGCCGCCATCACCGTGGAGGAAGGCGGGGCCAACCGGATCGTGGTGGTCCCCGGGGCCAACGCCCAGTTCCGCCGGCTTGACGAGTCCGACCGGGAGCGGATCGCCGCGGCCCGGGTCCTTCTGCTCCAGCTGGAGTCGCCCTTCGAGGTGGTGGAACAGGCCGCCCAGGTGGCCCGGGCAGCGGGGGCGACGGTGATCCTGACGCCGGCCCCGGTGCCCGACGGGCCGCTGCCCCCGGGGCTCCTGGAGGCGGTGGACTGGCTTTTGCCCAACGAGCAGGAACTGCAAGCCCTGACGGGGCTCGGCAGCCGGCGGGATCCGGAGGCCATCGAGCAGGCGGCCCGGCGGCTGGGCGGCGGGCGGATCCACGTGGGCGTCACCCTGGGCGAGCGGGGCTGCCTCTACGTGCCCCCGGCGGGGCCGGCGCGGGCCGTACCCGCCCTGGCCGTGCAGGCCGTCGACACCACGGCGGCGGGGGACACCTTCGCCGGCGCCCTGGCCGTGGCCCTGGGAGAAGGCCGCCCGGTCTCCTGGGCGCTGGGGTTTGCCACCCGGGCGGCGGGGCTCGCGGTCACCCGGCCGGGCGCCCAGCCGTCCATGCCGGTCCGGGCGGAGGTCGACGCCCTCGAGGGGTGAACGGGGGTGGCGGGCCGCCCCCGGCAGCCGCTGCTTGCAGCCCACGTTAAAGAAGGCGGCGGAGGGCGTCCGGCGTGCCCTCCGCCGCCTGTCGCTGGTGGCCCCGGTACGGGAGGCACCGGCGGCGTCCCCGGATCCGGCGTGTCTTCACGGCCCACAGCGGCCCGCCGCCCGTAGCACCCTACGGGCCGCGCCAGCGGCGCCCGCGGGCCTGATGGGCCGGCCCTCGCCCGCGGCTCTGGCCCCGCTCCGTCACGGGGCCCCGGTCCCGCCGGGGATGCACCGGACGCCCACCTGGGCCCCGCACGGCAGCTCCGGCCCCAGCTTGACGCCCGTCAGCGGCACCACGGGCAGCAGGATCCGCGACGGGTGCTGGGGGTCGTGGTAGATGGTGTTGATGGACGGCACCCGCCGCGGCACGTAGAGATAGTAGCTGTCCAGCAGGGGCGGCGCGTGGACCTTGACGACCAGCCGGTGCCCGGGCCGGAAGACGTGCCCGACGGGGAAGACCTCGATCAGGTACTCCTCGATCTGGCCGGGCGTCACCAGCTCGGCGTTGGTGTGGGGGTGATGGGGCCGGTACAGGACCCCGCCGGCGTAGTCGCTCTGGCTGTAGTCCACCGCCCGGTGGGCCGCCCGCAGAAGGCCCCGCTGCAGGTAGCTGCGGCTGCCGTCGGGCCCCTCGTCGATCAGCTGGACGAACAGCTCGGTGTCCGGCGCCGTGGTGGAGAGGTAGAGGGTGGCGGTGATGGGGCCTGCCACCAGCGTCGGCCGGGTGAAGGGCGCGCTGCGGTACTCCACCTCGTCGGGCAGGTGGGCGGTGGTCAGCGGCGGCCCCACCGACGGCCCCAGCTGGTAGCTCCACGACTGGCGGCCGGGCCCGGACAGGTAGCGGGCCGGTTCTTCCGGCCGGGTGGGCGGGTCGGTGGAGAGGCGGCCATCCCCGCGGAGGTACCAGGGGGTCCAGCGGGTGTCCTCCAGGGGGAAGGTGCGGGAGACCTTCCGGCCGTTGGAGACCAGGGTGTCACCCTGCCGGTGCATCTCCAGCAGCGTGACCACGGAGGTGCGGTCCTGGCTCAAGGTGCCGAAGCCGCCGTCGATGCCCCGCAGCCAGTGGTCCATCCAGGCCAGGCGATCCTTCCACACTTCCGGCGGGTCCATCTGGGTGCCGTGGACGCCGTTGGTCAGCACCAGGCGCTTGGGCACGCCCTGGACCTTCTCCCACAGGTGGGCGGGACCCCGGGGACCCGTCTGCTCGTCCTGGTAGGCGCCGGTGATGTGGATCGGCACCCGGATGCGGTCGGCGTAGGTGATCAGGGAGCGGGACCGGTACCAGTCGTTGTCGGTATCGGCGGCCAGCCCCTGGAGGATCGGGTCGTCGGCCAGGTTGCGCCGGTGGGAGGCCACGTTCTGGGCGCAGACGGGGTCGGCGGCCAGCACGCCCGGCGCCACGCCGCCGCCCAGCTCGTAGGCCGGCCGGATGATGCCCGTCCACAGCAGCGGGAAGCCGTAGTTGGAGACGCCGCCGGGGTAGACGATGCCCCGGTACAGGTCGTCGATCAGGCCGGAGACCGTGACGGCCACCAGGTGGGGCGGCTGGGTGGCGGCGACCATGAAGCCAGTCAGCCCGCTGTAAGAGTGGCCCATGATCCCCACCTTGCCATTGGACCAGGGCTGGCGGGCGATCCACTCGATCAGCTCGCGACCGTCCAGGGCGGTGCGCCAGCTGAAGAGGTCGAACTCGCCCCCCGAGCAACCGGTGCCCCGGATGGAGGCGTGGACCGTCACGTAGTGCTCGTTGAACATCCAGGTCAGCTGGGTGCGGCTGTCGGCCACCCCGGCGATGGTGGTCCCGCTGGACGAACCGCCGTCGTAGCCGTCCATGAGGAAGATGGCGGGGTACTTGCGCCCGGGCACGTAGCGGTCGGGCATCCGCACGTTGACGGCGATGAGCACGCCGTCGCTCATCCGCACATACCCGGTGGGCGCGGCTTCCGCCGGCCGGGGCCGGGGAAGGAGGGTGGCCGCGGCCGCCAGGCCCAGGGCGGCCGCCGGTGCCGTCAGGGTCGCCAGGTTCCTCGCCGCCGGGAGGACCGGGCCGGCAGGGACCAGCACGGAGGCCAGCCAGGCCAGCAGGGCGACGGCGGTGCCGGCCCGGCGACGGCGGCCGGCCCGAGCCGGGAGCGGGGTCCGGCCGCTGGGGCCGCTCCCCGAGCCAGTGCGGGTCAAAGCCCAGCGACCCAAGGCGGGCCGGCGTCCGATCGCCCCGGGGGTCCCGGGGCCACCCTGGGTGGCGGCGCCGGGGCGGGCCGGCATGCCCTCCCCCTCGGAGCGCTCCGCGGCCACCGCAGCCCGTGCCGGGAC
>DATCLH010000433.1:0-2205 GCA_036564035.1 Thermaerobacter sp. | reverse complement strand
ATGCCCAACATGTCGCCCAGGGTGATGAACATGAACAGGTGCTCCAGGTGCATCCGCGTGCGCAGAGCCGCCGTCACGTTGCCGTGGCTGGCCATGCCGTAGAGGACGCCGCGCAGCTTGGTGAGGAAGCCGCCCTTCTCCTGCTGGCCGCCACCGTTGGCGCCCGATGGATCCTTCCGTCCGAACATGTCTCGCTTCCCTCCCTCCGCCACCGTCGCAAGCCCCGCCCGGGCTGGCGCTGCCACCGGCAGCGCCAGCCCGGGCGGCCGCGTCGGTCCCAGAACCCCGGCTAGCCTCCCAGCCGCCCCGAGCCGGCCTTCCCGGCCCTGGCGCCCGTGGCCACGACGGGTGCCCGCCAGAGGGCCCGCCCCCGGCCGACCGGCGTCCCCCGCACCCCGCCGTGCCCCCGGCACCCACGGGTCCGGGCCGTGGGCACCGGCCTCGCGCGCCGGCCACCGGAGCCCCGGCCCAGCTCGCCGCGGCTCAGTCGCCCGGCGCCGCCTGGGGCTGGGCCAGCATGCCGGCCTTGGCGCGGCTGTACGCCTGCAGCGTCAGGACCGCCATGCGCAGACCCAGGACGAACAGCGCCACCCCGATCAGCACCGACGCCCAGTCGATGAGGTTGGCCACGGTGGGCGCCATGGTCTTCAGGGGATCCTGGGTCAGCGTCTTGGCCGGCCCGCCGAGGGCCGCCTGCAGGAACCGCACCGTCTGCACGGCGATGGCCGCCAGGGTGGTGACGATCATGAACAGCGCCGGCAGCAGCGTGTACCGCGTCGGTGCCTTCACCCGCGCCAGATGGATGGTGATCAGCATCAGGGCGAGGCCCGCCAGCAGCTGGTTCGCCCCACCGAAGAACAGCCAGATGTTGTTCCACGAGCCGCTGACCGCCATGATCCAGGGCAGCAGCAGGCCTACGAAGGTCGACACGTGCTTCTGGGCCAGGATGCTCTCCCCGAACACCTCCACGGACACCAGCCGCCAGAACCGGGTGACCAGCGCCTGGACGGTGATGGCGTAGATCACCAGCACCGTGCCGTAGAAGACCTGGATGGCCGCGTCGGACATGAACAGGCCCAGGATCGGCTCGGTCAGGAGGGTGGCGCCGTACACCCACGCCCCCACGCTGGCACCGCCCAGCTCGGCGATCCGCTCCGGGCTGAGCACCATGTACGAGGCCAGGGACACCAGCGCCAGCAGGCCTTCGCCCAACATGGCGCCGGCCCCCACCGGGTGGGCGTCGGGCTCGACGTCCAGCTGCTTGGCCGTGCTGGACGAGCTGACCAGGCTATGCCACCCGGAGATGGCGCCGCAGGCGATGGCCGTGAACAGCACGGGCCACATCGGGTTGCCGCCGGCGGCGAAGCTGCCCGCCGGTCCCCAGAAGCCCTTCCAGCCGGGTTGCGCCAGCGTGACGCCGGTGATCGGCGTGATCAGCGCGCCCACCAGGATCACCAGCACGGCGAACATCGCCGGGAAGAAGGAGACGTAGTTGAAGGGCTGGATGAAGGTCGGAAGCGGCAGGATGGACCCGACGTACAGGATGACGCAGCACAGCGCCGCCCACGCCCAGACGTTGAAGTTCAGGGCGCCCTGGGCGCCCAGGTTCAGCCGCACCGCGCGGCCGAACTCCGTGGACCCCAGCCAGAAGGAGAGGATCATCAGGACGAAGGCGATCAGGGTCACGGCGCCCACGTTCATCCGCCGCTTGTACAGCAACTGTCCGCAGATCACGCCGGTCAGGATGATCCCGGCCGTGGCCACGAAGGAACCCGCGAAGGTGTTCCAGAAGACGGCGATCAGCTGGATGAAGGTCGCCGAGATGATCAGCAGGTAGAACAGGATGAAGCCCAGCAGCGTGCTGCGCCCCGCAGCCCCGGTGAACTCGTAGGTGATGGGGCCGAAGGAGCGTCCCTGATTGCGCACCGACAGCATGATGGCCCCGTAGTCCTGGAGCCAGCCGATGAAGAAGTTGCCGAAGATGATCCACAGCAGCGCCGGGATCCAGCCGAACTGCAGCGCCACGAAGGGCCCCAGGATCGGCCCCAGGGCCGCCACGCTCTTGTACTGATACCCCCAGAGCACGTAGCGGCTCACGGGGAAGTATTCCACCCCGTCGGTGTACATGTGGGCGGGGGTGGTGCGGTTGGCGTCGGGCTGCCAGACCGTGCGGTCGTACCACCGCCCGTAGACGAAGTAGGCGAT
>DATCLH010000432.1:0-3184 GCA_036564035.1 Thermaerobacter sp. | reverse complement strand
CCCGCCACGGCGATCCCCAGCACGACGGCCTGCCGCCGTGGCCCCGTTACGATCTGGACGAACGGGCCGTCATGGTCTTCGACGTGGAGCCGCGGGTGGAGCGGGATCCCTGGCGGGACGAGCGGGCCCTCTGGGCGGAGGTGGCGCCAGCGTCGTAGGGCGCCGTCCCCTCCTGGACAGCGCCGTGGCTTGATCGACCGGTATCGACCGGCGAAGCCCGTTCTGTCTTCCCCGTGCCCCGCATAGCGTGGTGCCGCCGGCCCGGGCCCGCGGCACCACGGCACCACGGCGAGGCCATTTCCCGGCCCCGGCGCCGGACCCGGACCCGCGGCACTTCGGGAGGACGGGTCCCGTCCTCGGAAAGGGGCACCGGCCATGAAGCTGTCCAGGGAGACCGGCTTCCTCATCCTGGGGATCTGGCTTTTGCTCATCGGGCTGCTCCCGCTGCTCAACGTCAGCCTGTCGGCCGGGGAGACCGTGGCCAACCTGCTGGCGGTGGCGGCGGGGATCCTCTTGATCTGGGGCAAGTAGGACGAGCGACCGCGGCGGCAAGGCCCGGCAAGTCCCCCAACCGGAGCCATCCGTTGCAAGACCAGGGTTCGCCCGTCGCAGGGCCGGGGCCATGTCCGGGGTTGGGGCGGCGGGCGGGACGTGGCCGCGACCTCAGTCCAGGCCCGCCGCCACCGCCGGCAGGACCGACGCCGTCTCCGCCAGGATGCGCTCCCGGGACGCCCGCGGGATCACCCACCAGAAGTGGGGGAGGACCCGCTCCCAGTGGGCCAGCAGGTCCCGGGCCCGGGGGCTCCCCGTCCGCCGGGCGTGGAGGACCAGCAGCCCGTAGAGGGTCTCCCGGGCGGCCTCCTGGGCCGCGGGGCTGGGCACGTCGGGCAGGCGGTAGAGCTCCACCGACGGCGCGTGGTGGCGCACTGCCAGGGCCCCCTGGGGATCGTAGACGAAGGCCGTGCCGCCGGTCATGCCAGCGCCCAGGTTCCGGCCCGTGGCCCCCAGGATCACCACCGTCCCGCCCGTCATGTACTCGCAGGCGTGGTCGCCGGCGCCCTCCACCACCGCCACGGCGCCGCTGTTGCGCACCGCCAGCCGCTCGCCGGCCGCCCCGGCGCAGAGCAGGGTCCCGCCGGTGGCGCCGTAGAGCACCGTGTTGCCGGCCAGCACGTTCCGGGCCGGGTCGGTGGGCGCGCCGGGCTCGGGCCGGATGACGATCTCGCCCCCCGCCATGCCCTTGCCCACGTAGTCGTTGGCCGCACCGGTCAGCTCCAGGTGCAGGCCGGCGATGCAGAAGGCGCCGAAGGACTGGCCGGCGGTGCCGCGGAAGGCCAGCTGGATCGTCCCGGGGGGCAGGCCCTGGTCGCCGTAGCGCCGGGCGATGGCCCAGGCCACCGTGGCCCCCACGGTCCGGTCCGTGTTGCGGATGGTGTAGCTGCGCCGCACGGGCCGCCGCCGCTGGATGTAGGGCTCGAGCTCCGCAGCGATGCGCCGGCCGAGGTTGTCCTCCTCCGGCAGGGGGTTGCGCAGCTGCACCCGGCGCAGGGGAAGGGCGGGCAGGGGAGACGCGCCACCGGCCCCACCGGCCGAGCCCTCTTCCACCGGCGCCGCCGGCACCAGGAGCCGGCCGAGATCGACCCGCTCCGCCCGGGGCAGGGACGGCGGCTTCTGGACCAGCAGGTCCGCCCGCCCGATCACCTCGTCCAGGGAGCGGTAGCCCAGCTGGGCCAGCAGCTCCCGCACCTCCTGGGCCATGTAGAGGAAGTAGTTCATCACGTGCTCCGGCGTGCCGGGGAACCGCTGCCGCAGCCGCTCGGCCTGGGTGGCGATGCCGACGGGGCAGGTGTTGGTGTGGCAGGCCCGGGCCATAACGCAGCCCTCGGCGACCAGGGCCGAGGTGCCAAAGGAGTACTCGTCGGCGCCGAGCAAGGCCGCCACCAGCACGTCCCGCCCGGTCTTCAGGCCCCCGTCCACCCGCACCGTCACCCGGCCGCGCAGGCCCGTGGCCACCAGCATCGCCTGGGTCTCGGCCAGGCCCAGCTCCCAGGGCAGGCCCGCGTGCTTGATGGAGCTCAGGGGCGACGAGCCGGTGCCGCCGCTGTGCCCGCTGATCACCACGATGTCCGCGTACCCCTTGGCGACCCCGGCGGCGATGATCCCGACCCCCGTTTCGGCCACCAGCTTGACGGAGACCAGCGCCTCGGGGTTGGCCTGCTTGAGGTCGTAGATCAGCTGGGCCAGGTCTTCGATGGAGTAGATGTCATGGTGCGGCGGCGGCGAGATCAGGGGCACCCCCGGCACCGTGTGGCGCAGCCGGGCGATCAGCTCCGTCACCTTGTGCCCGGGGATCTGGCCGCCCTCGCCGGGCTTGGAGCCCTGGGCCATCTTGATCTGCAGTTCCACCGCCGAGGCCAGGTAGGCCGGCGTGACGCCGAAGCGGCCCGAGGCCACCTGCTTGACGGCGCTGTTGCGCTCCGTGCCGTAGCGGGCGGGGTCCTCTCCGCCCTCGCCGGAGTTGGAGCGGGCGCCCAGCCGGTTCATCGCCACGGCCAGGTTCTCGTGGGCCTCGGGGGAGAGGGCGCCCACCGACATGGCCCCGGTGGAGAAGCGGCGGACGATGGCCTCCACCGGCTCCACCTCGTCCAGGGGAACCGGCGGCCGGTCGGAGCGGAAGTCCAGGAGGTCCCGGAGCTGGCTCGGCGGCCGGTCGTGGACGAGCCGGCTGAAGCGGCGGTAGTGCTCGTAGGTGGCGAGGAAGTCGCCGTCCAGCACCCCCGGGCGGGGCTTGGCCGCCGCCCGCACCGCCTCGTGCAGGGCCCGGACCACCTCGGGACTGAACTCGTGGAGCTCGCCGTCCTTCTTGAACTTGAAGAACCCGTACCCGTCGGCGGCGGTGGCGGTGAGCTCGGTGATGCCGCTGGCGCCGGCGGAGCCACCCGGTCGATCCGGCTCGCCGGGCTTCGCGTCGCCAGGGCCGGCGGGGCCCCCGGGCCCGGCCGCAGCGGGCGAGCCTCCGCCCGCCCCCGCCGCCGGTTCGTCCGTCCTCCCACCGGCCCGCGCGCCGGCCCCCGCGGCATGGCCGTTCCCCTCCGCCGCTGCCGGTTCCACCCGCTCCGGGCCATGGGCCGCCGCAGGCGGGACCGGGTATGCCTGGCGGTGCCAGTAGAGCACGTCCTCCGCC
>DATCLH010000431.1:0-8722 GCA_036564035.1 Thermaerobacter sp. | reverse complement strand
CCTCCGACCTGGGCGTCTTCCCGTTGCCCGGCGCCAAGGGGTTGGTGGCCGCCACGGACTACATGTTCGTCCCCCAGCATAGCCCGCGGGTCGAACAGGCCAAGCGGCTGGTGGCCTTCCTGATCAGCCGCGAGGGCATGGAGCTGCGGGTGCGGCAGGGCGGTAAGCTGTCCGGCCGCAACGACGTGCCGGCCGACGCCCACCCCGCCGTCGACCAGCAGGTGGTGCAGCTGCTCGAGGGTGCCGAGCTGCTGCCCGACCTGGACGATGCCATCGGCGGCGACTGGCAGCGCACCTTCTGGGACCAGCTGAAGCTGCTCTGGGTCGATCCCGGCCAGTGGCAGGGGGTGCTGGAACGCCTGGAGCAGGAGCGGGGGAGGTGAGCCGCGGTGAGCCTCCCCGACCAGCCCTTGGGACTGGGGACGAACCGGCCCGATCCCACCCCCGTCGCCCCCCGGCGCCGGGGGTGGGATCCCCTCTGGCTGGCGGCACCGGCCCTGCTGCTGGTGCTGGGCCTGGTCGTCGTCCCGGCCGTCCAGACCCTGTGGCTCGCCTTCACCGGCCCCGACGGCCGCTGGACGGGTCTCGCCGCCTTCGCCGCCGTGCTCCGGGACCCGGAGACCTGGGCACCGGGCCGCTTCCCTCTGGAATCGCCGCCGTGGGGTTCGGTCCTCCACAACCTGGTGTGGATCCTCATCCACCTGCCCCTGACCGTGGGGCTGGGGCTGCTCCTCGCCCTGGTGCTGCGGGAGGTCCGGGGCGCCACCCTCCTGCGGGCCTTCGTCTTCCTGGGCATGGTGACGCCCCTGGTGGTGGGCGGGGTGCTGATCCGGTTCCTCTTCGATGAAAACGCGGGCGTGGTGCCCGCCGTATTCCGGGCCTTGGGCGTCGACGCCCTGGCCCGGACCTGGACGGCCTATCCCCAGCTGGCCCTGCCCGCCCTGATCCTGGGTTCCGTCTGGCTGTGGGCCGGGTTTGCCATGGTCCTCTACGCGGCCGGCCTGGGCACGATCCCGCGGGCCTACTACGAGGCGGCCATGGTCGACGGCGCCGGCTGGTGGGCCCGCTTCCGGCACATCACCTGGCCGGCCCTGCGCCCGGTGACGGCGGTCGTCGTGGCGATGACGGTGCTGTGGGAACTGAAGATCTTCGACCTGGTCTACACCGCGACCCAGGGCGGCCCCGGCGGGGCCTCCATGGTGCTGGCCCTGCAGATGTACTTCTACGGCTTCCGCTCCCTGGACCCCCACCGGGCGGCCGCGGTGGCCACCCTGCTGACCCTCTGCACCCTGCTGATCGGCCTCTGGTTCCTGCGCACGGCGGAAGGGGGCGAGCGCCCGTGAAGCCCGGACAACCCAGCCCGCTCCCTGGGAGCGGTGGGGCCGGTCCCCGGTCCCGGCAGGCCGTTCCCCGGTGCCGTTGGGCCGGTTCCCAGAGCCGGCGGGCCGGTCCCCAGGGCCATCCGGCCGCGACCCGTCCCGCCGCGGCCCGCCCCGGAGGCCGGATGCCCGCCAGCCGCCGGCGGTGGGCGGCCGCCCTCCTGCGCCACGCCCTGGCGTGGGGGCTCGGGCTGCTGTGGGTCGTCCCCTTCGCCGGGGTGGCCATGAGCGCCCTGCGGCCCTCCGGCGAGCTCCTCCACGGCTGGTGGCGGCTGGAACCCTTGACCTTGAGCGGCGCCAACTTCAGCCGGGTCCTCCACCACCCGACGGCGGCCATGGCGGAGGGCCTGCTCAACTCCCTGCGGGTCGCGGTGCCGGGCACCCTGCTGCCCCTGCTGCTGGGGTCCCTGGCGGCCTACGGCCTCTCCCGCTCCCGCTCCCGCACCCGGCGCCCGTTGATGATGGGGGTCGTCCTGCTCCTGGCGGTGCCCCAGCAGATGGTGGCGGTGCCCCTGTTCCGCCTGCTGCGGGACGCGGGCCTGGTCAACACCTACACCGGCCTGGTCCTGGCCCACACGGCCTGGGCGCTGCCGTGGATGATCCTGTTCTTCCGCAACTACTTCGCCACGTTGCCGGGCGAGGTGGAGGAGGCGGCCCTGCTGGATGGGGCCGGCCGCTGGCAGATCTTCCTGCGGGTGATCCTGCCCATGAGCCTGCCTGCCCTGGCGTCGGCCGCGGCGCTGCAGTCCACCTGGGTCTGGAACGACTTCTTTCTGGCCCTGGTGCTGGTGTACCGGCCGGACCTGCTGCTGGCCACCCAGCGCATCCCGCTGCTGCGCGGCCAGTACCACGTGGACTGGGGGTTGCTCTCGGCGGCGGCGCTGCTGGTGATGGCCGTGCCGGTGCTGGTGTTCGCCCTGCTGCAGCGGTACTACGTCAAGGGTTTGGTGGGCTGGACCCTGAAGTGAACGGGGCATGGAAAGCGAAACGGGGGCACGGTGTGATGGCCCGGTGAAAGGTGAAAGCGGTGCCGCGGCCAAAACGGTGCGCGGTGAAGCCTGCGCCGCCTGATGGCGGCGTTGGGCGCCCCAGGGCGGCTGGGACAGGCAAGGGCCGCGCCCGCCGGTCCGGCGCCCCTTGACCGGGCTCCGGGCGCCTGCATAGGATGTTGCCCCGGATGCTGCATCCCTGTGGGAGGGACCGGTGGCGTGCAGGCGCCTGAGGGACAGGCCGGCCAGCCGGCGGCCGGCCGCGATGGCTCCCCGCCGGCGACGGGTGACGGTGGCTCGGCAAAGGCCGATGGTGTGGCGACGGCGCTGGTGGCGGTCCGGGAGGGGAACCCGGGCACCGGGCCCCTGATCCCGGCCCCGGCGCCCGGGAAGGCGTCAGGGCCGGGGTCGACCCCGCCCGCCAGGGCGGGCGCCTCGCCGAACAAGGCAAAGGCGTCCCCGGCCCCGCGCCGGCCGGCGCCGGGCGGTGCCCCACAGCCGGTTCCACCGTCCTTGTGGTACAAGGACGCGGTGATCTACGAGCTGCACGTGCGGACCTTCGCCGACGGCAACGGCGACGGGATCGGCGACTTCCGCGGCCTCACGGCCAAGCTGGACTACCTGCAGGAGCTGGGGGTCACCGCCCTCTGGCTCTTGCCCTTCTATCCCTCGCCCCTGGCGGACGACGGCTACGACATCGCCGACTACACGGCCGTCCACCCGGCCTACGGCACCCTGGCGGAATTCCGGCGGTTCCTCAACGAGGCCCACCGCCGCGGCATCCGGGTGATCGCCGACCTGGTGCTGAACCACACCTCCCGCCAGCACCGCTGGTTCCAGCGGGCCCGGCGGGCGCGGCCCGGCAGCCGCTGGCGGGACTTCTACGTCTGGAGCGACACGGCCGACCGGTACCGGGGGGTGCGGGTGATCTTCCCCGACTTCGAAGAGGGGAACTGGACCTGGGATCCGGTGGCGGGGGCTTACTACTGGCATCGCTTCTACGCCCACCAGCCCGATCTGAACTACGCCAACCCCCTGGTCCGCCGGGCCATGCTGCGGGTGGTCGACTTCTGGTTGCGCCTGGGTGTCGACGGCTTCCGCCTGGACGCTGTGTCCTACCTCTTCGAAGCGGAGGGGACCTCCTGCGCGGGGCTGCCCGAGACCCACGCCTTCGTCCGCGAGCTGCGGGCCCACGTGGAGGCCCGGTATGGCGAGCGGGTGCTGCTGGCCGAGGCCAACGAGCCGCCGGCCGAGCTGGCCCGCTACCTGCAGGGCGACGAGTGCCACATGGCCTTCCACTTCCCCCTGATGCCGCGGCTGTTCCTGGCCCTGGCCCGGGAGGAGGCGGCGCCGATCTGGCAGGTGCTGCGGGACGAACCGGCCATCGCCCCGGCCTGCCAGTGGGCCCTGTTCCTCCGCAACCACGACGAGCTGAGCCTGGAGATGGTGAGCCCCGAGGAGCGGGAGGCGTTGCTGGACGCCTACGCGCCCGACCCCCAGGCCCGGGTCAACCTGGGCATCCGGCGGCGGCTGGCCCCGCTTCTCGGCAACGACCGGCGGCGGCTGGAGCTGGCTTATGGGCTGCTCTTCTCCCTGCCGGGCACGCCGGTGATCTACTACGGCGACGAGATCGGGATGGGGGACAACATCTACCTCCCCGACCGGCACGCCGTGCGGACGCCGATGCAGTGGAGCGGCGGGCGGAACGCGGGCTTCTCCACGGCCAACCCCCAGCGGCTCTGCGCGCCGGTGGTGGTCGACCCGGCGTACCACTACGAAGCGGTCAACGTGGAGGCCCAGCTGGCCAGTCCCGATTCGTGGCTGAACTGGGTGCGGCGGCTCATCGCCGTGCGCAAGGGGCTGCCCGCCTTCGGGCGGGGGAGCTTCGAGCCGGTGGCCGCCGACAACCGCCATGTGCTGGCCTTCGTGCGCCGCTACGGCGGGCAGGCGGTGCTGGTGGTGGCCAACCTGGCCCGGTCCGTGCAAGGGGTGCGCCTGGACCTGGCCGCCCACCGGGGCGCGGTGCCCGTCGACGCCTTCGGCGGCTCCTCCCTGCCGCCCATCGGCGCCGAGCCCTATTTCCTCACCCTGGGACCCCACGGGTTCTACTGGCTCGTCCTGTGCCCGCCGGCGGGCGGCCCGGCGGCGTGAGGGTCTAAAACGGATTCGCTGGCGGTCCCGCCAGCGGGCGCGACGCGGGTGCCGGCCGGCCGTCGGCCGGCACCCAAGGGCGCCACCGGCACCAGCAGGCACCCTGCCCGCGGTCGCGAAATCTCTCCCTGAAAACGGAAGCGGGGTGAGTTCGTGACCGCAACGGGCGATCCCTTGGCCCACGATACCTACCTCGTCGACCTGCGGGAAGCCGGCCAGCCCGAGCGGACGGCCGGATACCTGATCCGGGCGCCGCGGCCGGCGCTGATCGAGACCGGCGGCAGCAAGTACGGCGTGGAGTCCTGGCTTGAGGCCCTGGCCCGCCACGGCATCCCGCGGGACGAGGTCGCCTACATCATCGTGACCCACATCCACCTGGACCACGCGGCCGGCACCGGCACCCTGGCCCGCCTGCTGCCCCGGGCCCAGGTGGTGGTCCACCCCCGGGGCGCCCGGCACCTGGAGGCCCCCGGCCGGCTGGTGGAAGGGGCCCGCGCCGTCTTCGGCGATCGGCTGGAGGCGCTGTTCGGCTTGCCCGAGCCCGTGCCCGCCGGCCGCATCCTGGCCCCCGAAGACGGTGCGACCCTGGATCTGGGCGACGGCCACCGGCTGCGCTTCATCGCCGCCAACGGCCACGCCCGCCACCAGTACATGATCCTCGACGAGGGCACCGGCGTGCTGGTCACCGCCGACGAGATGGGGGTGCGGTACCCGTCCCTGGCCCGGCGGCTGGGCCGGGACTACCTGCTGCCGTCCACGGCGCCGAACCAGTTCGACCCCGACGCGATGCTGCAGTCGGCGCGGGCCCTGCCCGGGCTGCGGCCGGCGGTGATGCTCCTGCCCCACTTCGCGGCGACCACCCTGGCGCCCGAGGCGATCGTCGAACGCCTGGAAGAGCAGGTGCCCCGGTTTGTCGCCTGTGGCGTGGTGGACGGCCGGCCGGCCACCGTGGAGGAGACCCGCCGCCGGCTGGCGGAGCACATCCGCCGGGACGCCGAGGCCCACGGCCTGGACTGGTCGGTGGTGGAACCGGCCGTGGCCCTGGACCTGGACATCTGCTCCGCTGGCATCGCGGACTATCACCAGCGCCGGGCCCGGGGGAAGGCCTGAGGCGCCCGGCGATTCCCCCATCCCGCCGGGCCGCGGCGGGGCCCCAGGACGGGGGCGGGGCCTTGGGACGGGGGCAGGTCCCGGGTTCATCCCATTCGGAGGAGGGAGCAGCGATGGCCGGCGCACCGGTCGAAGCTTTCGCCGCCTACGTGGTCGAGCGCCTCGAGGACGGCAGCCTGCGCCAGGGTGTGCGGACCCTGACGCCCGCCGACCTGCCTACCGGGGAGGTCACCATCCGCGTCGCCTATTCCGGGGTCAACTACAAGGACGGCCTGGCCAGCCGGCCCGACGGCCGGGTGGTGCGGAGCTACCCCATCGTGCCCGGCATCGACCTGGCGGGCAAGGTGGCGGAGTCCACCGACCCGCGGTTTCGCCCCGGGGACCCGGTGCTGGTGACGGGCTACGAGCTGGGGGTCAGCCACCATGGCGGGTATGCCGAGATGGCCCGGGTGCCGGCCCAGTGGGTCGTGCCCCTGCCCCGGGGGCTGGACCTGCGGGAGGCGATGATCCTGGGCACGGCCGGCTTCACGGCCGCCCTGGCCCTGCACCGGCTGGAAGAACACGGCCTGGCGCCGGGGGACGGCCCCGTCCTGGTGACCGGCGCCTCGGGTGGCGTGGGGTCGGTGGCCGTGGCCATCCTGGCCCGGCGGGGCTACGAGGTGGTGGCCAGCACCGGCAAGGCGGGCGCGGAGGACTACCTGCGCCGCCTGGGGGCGGCCCGGGTCATCCCCCGGGAGCAGGTGGCGGTGGCGGGCGGCAAGCCTCTGGAGAAGCAGCAGTGGGCGGCCGCCATCGATGCCGTGGGCGGCGACACCCTGGCCCACATCCTGCGGACCACCCGTTACGGCGGCGCCGTGGCGGCGATCGGCCTGACGGGGGGCAGCCAGCTGAACACCACGGTCTTCCCCTTCATCCTGCGCGGGATCGCCCTCTTGGGCATCGATTCGGTGTACTGCCCGATGCCGCTGCGCATGCGGATCTGGCAGCGGCTGGCCGGCGATCTGCGGCCGCCGTCCCTGGAATCCCTGGTCCACGGGGAGGTGGGCCTATCGGGCCTGCCCGCCGCCTTCGAAGACGTCCTGGCCGGCCGGGTGCGCGGCCGCATCCTGGTCCGGATCGCCTGAAGCCAGGGCCGCCACGACCGCTTTGGCCCCGTCAGCCTCGCGACCCCGACGCCATGCGGGAGCACTTCGCCGAGCCGCCATGGCCGCTTCGGCCCCGGCAGCCCCTCGGCGGTCCCTGCCCCTGGCGGTCCGCTCCAGGCCCTCGTGGGCGGGGGAAAGGGCGAGCCGCACCCCGGCGCAGCCTCCCCGCCGCCCGGCCGGATGATGGGCCGTGACCGGGGCGTCGCAGGGGCCGATGGGGGAGGCGCCCCTTTGGGGCTCGGCAAGCTCGGCAGGGTCGCGCCTGCCGGGCCCAGCCGGGCCCTGCCAGGCAAACCTCGGTCCGGGCAAGTCTCTCTCGGCATCACCTTCTCCTGGGGCCGGCCTCTTGCGAAGCGGTGGCCCGCTAGTTGGAGCGGGACCCCGGGCGCCGGCCCGCCGCCGGCCCGATCCAACCGGCGCCGCTCCGGCGCACCAGGCGGCCGAGACCGCGGCCGGCCAGGGAGCCCGCCCGCAGGCCCAGCCGGCCCAGCGCCCGTGCGCCCATCCGGCCGAGGCGCCAGGCGCCCCGCCCCGTGGCCCTCACCAGGTCCCGGGTCACATCCCGGACCAGGTACCAGTCATGTTCCACGGTGGGCGGGTCAAGGCCGGCCTGGTCCAGCACGCGCTTCCGGACGGGAGCGGGCAGGGACCGGAGGGCCTGCCGCAGGGCGAAGAGGACCACCAGGAGGTCGTCCAGCTGGCCCAGGACCGGGATGAACCCGGGCAGCGGATCCAGGGGAGCGAACAGGTAGGCCACCCCGGCCAGGACGAACCGGCGAGCCCGGCCGCTGCCGGGCACCCCGGCCTGCGGACCCAGGGCCAGGATCAGCCGGGCCAGCTTGGTGTACCGGGGCAGCCGGGCCGCTACCTGGCGGAGCCGGGCCAGCCGCTCCCCGGAGCCGGACGCCCCCCGGGGGATCGGTGCAGTTCCAGGGGGGTGGGGAGCCGAGGCAGGACGTCTCTCCTCCTGCCGGCCTGGCGGGTCGCCGCTGAGCGCCGATGGGGCCATGACCGGGCACCCCTCCTTGCGGTTCATGAAGGCCGCGTCCTTTCCTCCACCGGTATGCGGCGGCGGCCACCGGGGCTGGGACGCGCCGCCCCGGCCGGCCTGGGGGCCCGGCCCGGGGGGCCGCCGGAGGCGGGGCGGACGGGCGATGGGACGATCCGGATTGGGACGGCCGGGTCGGGACTGCCGGGGCAGGACGTCCTGCGACAGGAGGGCCTGCGGCCCGAGGGCCCGCGGCCCGAGGGCCGGCATCCGGCGCCCGGCAGGTATCCCTTCCCGCCTTTGAGAACCTCTCTTGCGCGGCGTCCCCGCGGCCTCCGGTCAGCGGGACCTCCGGCCGGCGGAGGGCCCGGCCGAACCTCCACCGGGCCGGACCGCCATCGGGCCGCGGCAGCCCAAGACCTCAGGACCAACCACGGGGGGATGGCTCATGGCGGCGGTCAGCGAAGGCACCTTGCTCTGGACACCCCCTGAGGCCCTGCAACAGCGTTCCCGCATGCGCCACTACATGACCAGGCTCGCCCAGCACCGGGGCCTGCGCTTCGATACCTATGATGCGCTCTGGCGGTGGTCCGTTGCCGACCTGGAGGGCTTCTGGGGCAGCCTCTGGGAGTATTTTGGCATCGAGGCGTCGGCGCCCTACACCCGGGTGCTGGGCCGGCGTGAGATGCCCGGCGCCCAGTGGTTTCCGGGGGCGCGGCTGAATTATGCGCAGCACGCCTTGCGGCAGGCGGGCACCCTTGCCGGCTCCAGCGGCCAGGGGACTGAAGGCGCGGCCGCTTCCGCCGCCGGCCAGGCGGTCGCCCGAACGGCAGCCGGCCCGGCGGGGGGTGCCGGCCCGGGCGGGGCCGGTTCGTCCGGGTCCGGGGGCCGGGGAGGCACCGGCGGCCCGGCCGTGATCTACCAGTCGGAGCTCCGCCCCCTGGACCGCCTGAGCTGGGG
>DATCLH010000430.1:0-2606 GCA_036564035.1 Thermaerobacter sp. | reverse complement strand
GCGGTGGATGGCGGAGGTCCGTCGCCGTCTCCTGGAAGATCCGGTCTTCTTCGCCCAGGCCTATGAAGACGGCCTGTTCACCTTGCAGCGCGGCCGGCGCCGGTGCCGTTATCCCCGGCCGTGGCAGGCGATCCTGGGGCTAGAGGACGGGGCCGAGGACGGGGACCCGGCCGTTCGGGTGCGGGACCCGCAGGGTGGGGCGGCCCCCGCCGGAATGGGGCGGGCCGTCCCCTGACGGCGCCGGCGGTTCGGGGCCGGCGGTTCGTCCATCGGGGTAGGGGCGGGTGTGCAGGGCCGTGCCGGCCAGCGTGGCGTCCCGGGGCGACGGCCGCTTGCCCGCCCGGGCGGATGATCGCGCCGGCCGAGCCCGCCCTGGGCCGGATCCGCGGGCGGCGAGACGCAGGCCCGGGGATGGCGACCCCCGCGGATGGAGACCCCCGCCGCCGGACCGGCGTCTCACTCCACGGGCCGCTCGGGGGCCGAAAGGGCGACCAGGCCCGGTTGCGGCGTGTCTCCCCAGCGGGCGGCCATCTGGTCCAGCCCGCCGGGATACACCTGGGGCAGTTCCTGGTGGACGATCCGGCGTAACAGGCTGCGCGCCACCGCGTAGTGGCCGGACAGGTCCATTAAGGTGCGGCCCAGGTAGGTGGTCGTGGCGCCCCGGTGCTGGGCGGCGTACTCGTAGAACCGGCGGCCCTCCCGCTCCAGCTCCCGCTCCCGGGCCGCTGCTCCCGCCCCTTCATCCGCCTTCACGGCAACCGATGACAGGAACAGCGTCAGGTCGCCCAGCCGCCGGTAAATGGACAGGCGCTCGGGTTCCGCGGCCAGGAGCGCTACTTTGTTCAGTGCCGCCAGGTCGACCTCAGCCAGCGGCAGGCGGAACTGCCGGCCCCCCAGGGAAAAGGCGGCGACACCGGGCGGGGTGTAGGCGAAGGAGGCCAGAAGCTCGGCCAGGTAGTGGATGGTCCAGGGCGACTCCAGCAGCCGGCGCACCGGGCTTTCCGGACCCCCGTCCCGGACGGCGGGCCCGTCGGCCGGGCCATCCAGCATGAGACAGGGCGGGTCCCCGGCCGGAGCTCGGGTCTCCGCAGGCGGCGCCACCGGGGCCGCCGGGACCGGTTCCTCCGCCCCATCCGGCGCCTCCCCGGCCCGAGCCCGCTCGGCCACCCGGTGCCGGTGCAGCAGCACGGCGAAGAGCAGGTAGGGGCTGATCCGCTGGGCGGCCTCGCCTTCCTGCAATGCCTGGTGGGTGCGACCGTCCTCCAGCGCCCGCTCGATGGCCTCCCCACCGTCCCGCAGGAGCCGGGCGATGCGGTCGCGGGCATCGGGGCGCGGGGACACGGCCGCCGCGAGGAACTGGAAGTCGGCGTCGGTGAGGTGTTCTAGCGGGAGCAGGTTGGCGGTCACCGCCGATCCCTCCTACCCTATTTTAATCCAGCCGTAGCGGCCCTTGCCACCGCGGCGACGGGATGCGAAGGTTGGGAGGCCGTTGGATTGGGTTTTCGTAACGCCGTGGCGCACATTTGAGGTCATCCGCGGAATCCATGGCGCTGGGGCCTGGCCCGCGCCGGGGGACCCGCCCCGCCGGCGGCCGCCGGTCCCGGGGGTAGCGGGGGTGCCGGGCACGCCGGAGGCGACGGGGTCGCCGGGGCTGGCGGGGTCGCCGGGCCGCCGGGCGCCCTCTTCCGGGGACGAACCGGCCGCCCGTCCGGCTGGGCCTTCCGCAGCCGGCCCGCGGGCGATGCCCCCAGAGGGATCGCCGCGGGCTGCCCGCCCCGGGCCGGAGGGGGCCGGTCCGCCGGCGGCTCCCCACGGCGGGGTTCTCGGCGATTCGCCGGCCACCCCGCCCATTCCTGCTAGGACAGGGGTGGGAGGGGGCGACCCGGGGAGCTTGGGTGCCGCCGGCCTGGGGCCGGTTCGTCCGGGGAGGGAAGGGCTGGCGCCGGCGGATCCCGGCGGGGCCCGTCCCGGTGGGATCGCGGCCCCCAGAGGAGCCCCCCTTGTCCCTCCGGCGCCGGCGACGCCAGCGGCCCCGCCGGATTCACCGGCTGCGGCGGCCCCAGCGGCCTCGCCGGGTGCACCGGCTTCGGCGGCCCCTCTGGCCTCGCTGGATTCACCGGCGCCAGCGGCCCCTCCGGTACCGCCGGGCCCCCCGGCTCCAGGGGGCCCGGCCGGCTTGCCGGCTCCGGCAACCGCCCTGCCCGGACCCGTTCCGGCGCCGGTGAGCCCCGGCGCAGCGGACCCGGCGGGGCTGGATCCCCGGCCGGAGGGACGGCAGAACCCGGCCCCGGGTCCTGGGCCGGCGGCGGCCCCGCCGCCCTGGACCCTGGAGGTGTCCTGGCAGCTGCCGCGGGCGGGGCAGTGGCGGGTGCGGGCCGCCGGCGTGGGATCCCGGGTCTACCTGCACCTGGCCGTTCCCCCGCAGGCGCTCGCTGCCCTGGCCGCCCGGGGTTGGAGCGACGAGGGATTGCAACGCCTGCTGCGGCACCTCCTGGCAGCCGCCGGGTTCGACCCCGCCGGGACGTCGGTCCGCTCGGCGGGACCCGGGGAGCCGTGTGGATAGACTTCGCGCTCCGCCCGGCCGCTTCGCCCGGCCGGAACGGGGC
>DATCLH010000429.1:0-6925 GCA_036564035.1 Thermaerobacter sp. | reverse complement strand
CCACAGGGTCGTGCCCGTGCGCAGATGGTAGTAGATCGTGCCCCAGACGATGACGGTGAAGTAGAAGTAGAGCCCGGCGGACAGCGCCACGGCGCCGGCCGGCGGCCAGCCGAAGACGAGGCCGAAGGCGGCGAAGGGCCCCCAGAGGAACCAGCGCAGGTGCAGGGGGAAGTCCCAGCGGATGTAGGCCAGGACCAGGGGGAGGCTGGCCAGCAGCACCAGGGCCAGCCCGGTCCTGCCCCCCGCCAGGGCGAGCCGGCGCCAGGCGGGATCGACGGCGACCAGCAGGGCCAGCAAGCCCAGGTTGAACAGCGAGTAGAAGCTCTTGCCCTCGTTGAGCAGGTTCCAGGCGCGGGCTGCGACGACCTCAAAGGCCGATGCCGCCTTCACGGGCACGCCTCCCGGTGTTTTTGATAATGAGTGTCATTAATGGTTACCCGCGGCCAAGTATACCGGCCGCGACCGGGGGCGTCAAGGGCAAGGACCCGCGGAAGGGAACGCGGGAGGGCAACGGAACGGGACGGGGCACGGGACAGGGCAAGGACCAGGGAAGAACCGCCGGGGGCCGGGACGCCGCCTGCGTCCCGGCCCCCCGAACCCCGCTGCACCTAAGCCCCTAGAGGGCCCCGCGCCTGCTCCAGGGCGGCGCCCACCCGCAGGACCGTCGCCTCGTCGAAGATCCGGCCCACCACCTGCAGGCCGATGGGCAGGCCGCTGGGCCCGACGGCCACGGGCACCGACAGGGCGGGCTGGCCGGTCACGTTGAAGGGCGCGGTCAACCGGATCAAGGCCTCGGGCACCGGCTCGGGATCGGCCCCGGCCGGCTGCCACGCGGCCTGGCCCAGCCGCGGGGCCGGGATGGGCAGGGTCGGCGCCACCAGCACGTGGCACCGCTCCATCACCGCCGCAGCCCGGCGGGCCAGCTCGGTCCGCAGCCGCTGGGCCAGGAGGTAGTCCCGGGCCAGGAGGAACTGGCCCAGCTCGAAACGGATCCGTACCTCGGCGCTGTAGTCGGCCCCCTGCCGGGCCAGGGTGGCTGCGTGGTAGGCGCCGCCCTCGGCCAGGGCCAGCACCCGGTTGACCAGGGTCAGCACGCCCGCGGCGGGGAAGTCCGCATCGTCGCGGCCCGTCCCGCCGATGGGCTCTAGCTCCGCCCCCATCGCCTCCAGCCACTGGAGGGCCTCGCGGAAGGCCCGTTCCACCTCGGGGTGGATCCGGTCCTCCGCCCAGCCGGCCAGCACGCCGACCCGCACTCCCCGCAGGTCGCCGGTGGCTCCGGCCACCGCCGCCTCCACAAGGCCCTGGGCCGGAACGGGGACGGCGGCCGGATCCAGCGGGTCGGGACCCGCCAGGACCTCCAGCACCCGGGCGGCGTCGGCCACCGTCCGGGTCAGGGGGCCCGTGTGGTCCAGCGACCAGCTCAGGGGCACGGTGCCATGGCGGCTGACCCGGCCGTAGGTCGGCTTGAGACCGGCGGTGCCGCAGGCGGCGGCCGGGATGCGGATGGACCCGCCGGTGTCGGTCCCCAGGGCCACGGGCACCAGGCCCGCCCCGACGGCGGCCCCGGACCCGCCGCTGGACCCGCCCGCCGAGTGGCCCGGGTTCCATGGGTTGTGGACCGGGCCGTGGAAGGGGGTGTCGGTGGTGGCCCCGAAGGCGAACTCGTGGGTCGCCGTCTTGCCGACGATCACGGCTCCCGCCGCCTCCAGGCGCCGGACCACGGTGGCCGTCCGGGCCGCCACGTGGCCTGCCCGCACCCGGGAGCCGGCCGTGGTCGGCACCCCGGCCACGTCGATCAGGTCCTTGAGGGCCACGGGCACGCCGCAGAGGGGCCCGGGTGCCCCGGCCCCGCCCGCCTCGCCCCCCGCCCGGCGCCAGCGGACCAGGTCCTCGTCCCGGCGGCGGGCGGCGGCCAGGGCCTGCTCCGCCATGACGGTAACGAAGGCCCGCAGATGGGGGTCCACGGCCTCGATTTGCTCGAGCAGGGCGCGGGTGACCTCTTCGACCCCCAGCCGGCCGGACCGGAAGGCATCGACCAGCTCCCCCGCGCTGACCCCGCCCAGGGGGCCGGTGGCCATAACGGGGCGCCCGGGGGCCGCCCACCCGCCCGCGGGCCCGCCGGCCGGGCTCGCGGAGGGACCGGCGGGGCCCGATGGGGCCGCCGCTTCACCGGCGGGAGCGGCCGCCGGGCCGCCCTCGCGCCCGTGCCCGGCCTCCTCTGGCCCTCTCCCGCCCCCGGCGTCCTTCAGACCGCTGGGGGGCACGTTGCCCGCATACCCCGTCCCGCCGGTGGTCCCCAGGCGTTCGAGGGCGTGTACGGGCAAGGCGGGCGGCGCCTGATAGGCCGGATGGCCCGGGTCGAAGGCGATGGCGGGCAGGGTATCGCCCAGGGTCTCCTCGGCAAAGGCCCGGAGGCGGTCGACCAGCCCCTGCAGGCGGGCCGCCGCCTCCCGGATCACACCGCCGTCCACCGCCTCGCGGCGCAGCAGCTGCTCGGCCATGGAACGGACCAGTTCTTCCAAAGGGACACCCCCTGTCGCGACGCCTTTGCCGGGGAATTCGGGACGGGCGACGCCTTCCCTACCCGGCCTGACGGCGGATCCGCCAGAGGATGCCCGACTGGGCCCAGGGGATGATGCCGGCCGCGTTGGCCTCGACGACCCCGAAGTCCAGCACGTACAAGGTCTCCCCCGCCGGGTCGAAGCGAACGTCGAAGCGCGGGTTGGTGACGGGAATGCCCGCCACGAAGTCCGGCCAGCCGTACCATCCTCCCCGCTGGATCACCCAGAGGGGTTCCAGGGCGTTGAAGACCGGGCGGCTGCCGCGGGCGTCGTAGCCCTGGTCGATGGCGAGGAGCCGGCCGTCCGGGGCGAACCCCAGCCCGAACGGGTTGCGCAGGCCGTCGGCGAAGACCTCCAGGCCGCTCCCGTCGGGGTTCACGCGATAGATCGCCCCGTTGGCCAGCAACTGCCCCTCCACCACCTCCCCCGGCGTGCTGGGCTCCCCGAAGGGATGGTAGGCGCCGGTCACCGCCCGCGTCCCCAGGAGCGGCCCGCCGGGCACCGGCGAGGCCAGCGGGTCCACGGTGGCGAAGTTGATGCCGCGCAACACCAGGTCGCGGGCGGGGACGTCGTGGAAGGACGGCAGGTCGGGCAGCCAGCCGAAGACGAAGTTGTCGACGCCGACCACCGCGGAGTTGGTCGCCGTCCCGACCCCGAAGTAGAGGCGCCCGTCGGGCCCCGCGACCAGTTCCCCGGTGAAGTGGTCGGCCCCCGAGCGCAGGCCGTCGACGATCACCTGGCGGGAGCCGTCGGGGGCCACGCGGGTGATGCGGCCGGGGTTGCCGCCCTCGGCCACATAGAGGAAGCCGTCGAGGAAGGCTATCCCCGTGACGGGCGGCCGGAAGCCCGAAGCCACCTCGACGACCGAACCGTCCTCCTCGATGCGCAGGACGCGGCCCGAAGCCGCCGCCTTGGCCGGGCATAGCTGTAGCCGGCTTCGACCACGTGGAGCCGGCCGCGTTCGTCCCACTCCAGATCGGTCGGATAGGTGAACCCTGCGGCCACCGGTTCCAAAACGTACCCGGGCTCGAGAAACACGTCACCGGCACGAACCGGGATGCGGGTCAACGGCGGCGGCACCAGCAGATGGCGTGAATCCGCGGGTCGATTGGGGGGGTATGGGGAGCGCCCCCTCCGGGCGCTCCCCGCTCCGCTCATTGCGCAGCGCCGGCTGCGGCCTCGGGGCAGAGGAACCGCACCAGTTCCTCGGGCCCGGTCCGCACGCCCACGTAGAAGGGGCCGAACTCGCCGTAGCGGGCACTGGCCTCGTCGAAGCGCATCTCGTAGACCACGCGCTTGAAGTCGACGGGGTCGTCGGCGAAGAGGGTCACGCCCCACTCCCAGTCGTCCAGGCCCACCGAGCCGCTGATGATCTGGGTCACCCGGCCCGCGTACTTGCGCCCGATCAGCCCGTGGCTGTGCATCAGCCGGCCGCGTTCTGCGAAGGGAAGGGCGTACCAGTTGTCGGCGCCCTGGCGCTTCTTGTTCATCGGGTAGAAGCAGGCGTGCCGGGTGGCGGGGATCTCCGGGTAGAGCCGGGCCCTGACGAAGGGTTCCCCCCGGACGTCCCGCTCCGGCCCGCCGGGCCCCGACCGGTAGAAGCTCAGCTCGGTCACCGACACGAAGGAGGACGCCGGCTCCAGGTAATCCCCCAGGGCGGTCCGCGAGAGGGCCGTCTCCAGGTCGTTGAGGGCCTCCAGGGACGGGCGGAAGTGGAGCCAGAGCAGGTCGGCCTTGTGGCCCACCACCCGGTAGAGGGCGCTGGTGCCCTCCCCCGTGTCCGCCGCCGCCGTCACCTGGCGGAGGAACGCGGCCGCCTCGCGGGCGATCTGGGCCCGGCGGGCGGGGTCGAGGGCCTTCCAGCGGCGCCAGTCCAGGCGCCGGAAGTCGTGCAGGATGAACCAGCCCTCCAGCGTGAAGGGCGGCGGGTTCTGCGGTTCCGGCGCCCCGTGGGCCTCGTCACCGGCGCCGGCCGGCCGGCCGCCGGGGCCGGCCGCAGCCGGGGACGGTGCTCCGGGGTGGCCCATGGCCGGGGTGGCGCCGGGCGCCGTCGCCGTGGGGTCGGGTGCCGCTGCCGTGGGGTGATTCGCCTCGGGTCCCGCGGTCGTCATGGTCATCCACCTCACCGCCACGAGCATGGCAGAAGGGACCGGGGGAGACAAGGCCGGGCGCCGGGCCGGCCCTACCCCTCGGCCACCCGCTCCAGCAGGGCGACGCACTCCACGTGGGCCGTCTGGGGGAACATGTCCACCGGGCGAGCGGCCACCAGCCGGTACCGCGCCGCCCTTCCCCCACCCTCCCGGCGGTCGCGGCGGGCCGGGGCCGCCGGCGAGCCCGTGTCGCAGAGCACCGCCAGGTCCCGGGCCAGGGTCACCGGGTTGCAGGAGACGTAGACGATCCGCGGCGGCGCCAGGGCCAGGCAGGCCTCGAGCACCTCCGGCTCGCAGCCCTTGCGGGGCGGATCGAGGAGGATGGCGTCGGGTCCCCGGCCTGCCAGCGCCCTCGCCAGCCGGGGCAGCACCTCCTCCACCGTCCCGGTGACGAACTCCACCCCGTCCAGCCCGTTGAGCTCCGCGTTGACCCGGGCGTCGGCGGTGGCCTCGGGCACCACCTCGACGGCCGTCACCCGGTAGCCCGCACCGGCCGGGCCGGCCTCCCCGGCCGCGGCGGTCTCGGGTTCGGGCCGGCCGGCGGCCCGGTCCCGCAGCCGCGCCGCCGCCAGCAGGGCCAGGGTGCCGATGCCGGCGTAGGCGTCGACCAGCCAGAAGGGGCCGGCCGGGCCGGTTCGTCCCGGACCGCGGGCCGCGGCGTGGCCGACCGGTGCCGAGCCCGCCGAGCCGTCCCCGGCGGGCCCGGGCGCCTCCCCGGCCCCGCCCACCCCCGCGAGGGCGTAATCCAGGGCCAGCCCGTAGAGCCGCTCGGCCTGCACCGGGTTGACCTGATAGAAGGACTCCAGGGAGATGCGGAACCTCAGCCCGCCCAGGTGGTCGACGATCCACGGCCGCCCGTCCAGGGGAAGGGTCTCGGGCCCCAGGATCGTGTTGCCGGGGCGCCGGTTCCGGTTCTTGACCACCCCGACCAGGGCCGGCACCTCCTGGCGGAGGAACCGGGCCAGGCGCTCTTCCCCGGGCAGCCCGTCCCCGTTGACGACCAGCCCCGCCAGCGCCTGGCCGCTCCGCAGCCCGACCCGCACCACCAGGTGGCGCAAGAGCCCCTGGTGCCGCCCTTCGTCGTACGTCGTGGTGGCCCGGCCGTCGGGGTCCTCCTCCAGCCACCGGCGCAGGGCGGCGACCACCCGGTTGATCACCGGGTGCTGGATGGCGCACCCCTGTTCCTCCAGGTCGACGACGGTGTGGGTGCCTGGGGCGTAGAAGCCCATGGCCACCCGGCCCGTGGGAAGGCGGCGGACCGGGATGGCCGCCTTGTTGCGGTAGTACCAGGGCTCGTCCATGCCCAGGGTCTCGCCGACGGGCGGATCCGCCAGCCGGCCGATCCGTTCCAGCGCATCCCGCACCAGCTGCCGCTTCCACGCCAGCTGTTCCGGATAGGCCAGGTGCTGCAGCCGGCACCCGCCGCAGCGGGCGAAGAAGGGGCAGGCCGGCGCCACCCGGCCGGGCCCCGGCGCCAGGACGGCCTCCAGTTCCGCCCGGGCATAGCGGAGCTTGACCTCGGTGACGCGAGCCCGGATGCGGTCGCCGGGCGCCGCCCAGGGGACGAACACGGCCATGCCCGCATAACGGGCCACGGCATCGCCGCCGGCGGCCAGGGCGTGGGGTTCGAGCTCCACCACCTGGCCCACCGCCAGGGGCGGGGCTGGGACACCGGTGGAACGGGGACGCCTTCGGGGCATGGTTCTCCTCCTGCACGCCGCTTGTCGCCTTGTTGCAACGCACCGGCTTCCGCCGGGCCCTTCCCCCCGGCCTGCGGCAGGGATGGCGCGGCTGCAAGCCAAATCCCTACGTATGATGCGGCGGGGCCTCCCGCCGGAACCGCGCCCGGTGGATCCGGCCCGGCGGCCGGCGGCCACCCCGCCAGCCTGCGATCCTGGGAGGCGCATCCAGCGTGGCCGTCGATCCCGTGTGCGGCATGACCATCGACGAGTCGACCGCCGAGGAGATGGGCGTCGAGACCGTGGAGTACCGCGGCACCGTCTATTATTTCTGCTGCCCCTACTGCCGCAAGCAGTTCGAACAGGATCCGGAGAAATACCTCAAGGCGCCAGGTGCCCACCACGACGAGGTCCACGGCCACGGGTCGTCCTGAGGCGGCCTGGCCACGGCCCGCCCACGAGCCCCGCCCCACCGGGGGTCTACGGGGGCACCGGGGGAAGGGGCGGCCGGGCCCCGCACCACGGGGGTCCACGG
>DATCLH010000428.1:0-3303 GCA_036564035.1 Thermaerobacter sp. | reverse complement strand
CTAATAGTGATAGGGCTCGCCGCGCAGGATGCGGAAGGCGCGGTAGAGCTGTTCCAGCAGGATCACCGGGACCATCTGATGGGGAAAGGTCAGGTGGGACAGGGACCACCGCTCCCGGGCCCGCTCCAGCACCGGCGCCGCCAGGCCCAGGGGCCCGCCGATGAGAAAGGCCAGGCGGCTGTCCCCGGCCACCAGGCGCTGGTTCAACCACTCGGCCACCTCTTCGCTGGTGAGGGAGCGGCCGCGCCGGTCCAGGGCGACGGCATAGGCGCCCGGGTCCAGGGCTTCCAGCAGCCGCCGGCCCTCGCTCTCCAGGACCCGGTTGATCTCCCGCTGGGAGCGCCGGGCAGGGATCGGCTCCCCCGGCACCCGCCGCTGGCTGACCCGGGCGTAGCGGCTCAGCCGGCGCGCATACTCCTCGGCGGCCCGGCGCAGGGCGGGCTGGTCCATCTCGCCGACGGCCAGCAATTCGATGTGCACGGGCATGGGCGGGACCCCCGGCCCCATGATACCCCCAGGCGGGGGCGTGGGCGCAAAGGCGTCACCGCCGGAGTTCGGCCAGCGTCACCGTCACCCGGCGGACGCCGCCGGGACCGGCCACCTCCAGGCCGACCGCCTGGCCGGCCGCCTTGCCGTCGATGATCCGCAACAGGTCGACGGTATCCTGAACCGGCTCCCCGTCGCAGGCCAGGACCACCTGGCCGCGCTGGAGGCCTGCCCGGGCGGCCGGGGAGCCGGGTTCCACCCGCCAGATCACCGCCCCGCGCCCGTGGGCCAGAGCGGTGGCGAACTCCAGGGCCCAGGCCGGATCGTCCCGCGCCAGCCCGTGGACCTGGATCACGTCGACCACCTCCACGCCCAGGGAAGGCCGCCGGACGTGGCCGTAGCGGATCAGGTCGGCGGCGATGCGCCGCACCTCGTTGGCGGGGATGGCGAAGCCCAACCCTTCGAAGTGCTCCTGGGGACCGCCGCCGGCGATCTTGACGGTGTTGATCCCCAGAACCCGGCCCCGGGCGTCCACCAGGGCGCCCCCGCTGTTGCCCGGATTGATGGCCGCGTCGGTCTGGATCAGGCGGAAGATCCGCTCGCCCACCACCGGCGCGCCGGCGGCCGGCGGCGGGATGGGCTGGAAGAGCTCCTCCCGGACGCCGCTGACGATCCCCAGGCTGACGGAGCGGTAGAGCCCGGCCGGGCTGCCGATGGCGGCCACCCACTGGCCGACCCGGACACGGTCGGAGTCGGCGAAGACGGCGGGCTTCAGGGGGCCGGACACCTTGGGGTCGACCCACAGCACGGCCAGATCGGAATAGGGGTAGTCTTCGGCGACGAGCCGCGCCGGCACCCGCCGGCCGGAGGGCAAGAGCACCTCGATGCGCTGGGGATGGACGTCCCGGATCCGGCCGCCCCCCCGCCCCGCCGGCGTCCCGCCGCCTTCGGCCGGCGCGGTGTCCCCCGCGCCGGGCGGGTCGGGAAGGCCGGTCGCGGCCTTTTCGCCGTCTTCCCCGGGGGCCGGGGCCGGCATGGAGACCACGTGGTGGTTGGTGACGATGAACCCCCGGGCGTCGAAGACGACGCCGGACCCGGTGGCCCGGGCGACGACGACGGGGGCGCCGGTGGCGGGATGGGGGCGCAGGTAGGTGCTGATGACGCCGACCACCGACGGGCCGGCGATGCGGTGGATCGCCTCGGCGGGCGAGGATGGGGCCGGACCGGTGGAACCGGTCCACCCCAGGGCGCCGGGCTTGGCCAGCCCTGCCACGCCCACGCCCACCAGGCCGCCCACCAGTCCGGCCAGCAGGGCCAGGCCCCAGCCACCGGCCAACCGGCGGGCGGCGCGGCGGGCCGCTTCCCGGAACCCGTTCACGGGCCTGCCTCCTCGCTCAGCCGGTCCCCGGTGCCCCCGGCAAGAGGCGCGCCGGTTCCACCCCGTAGACCTGGCGCACCGCGGCGGCGAAGGGCCGGCCCGCCGCCAGCTCCTGGGCCAGGCGGACCAGATGGCCGGGCTCCCCCTGGGCGGCCAGCCGGTCGTAAAGGCAGAGGGCGGCCCCGTAGGCCTCGTCGGTGGGCAGGGACGCGAAGGCGCCGTTGAGATCGTCCCAGGCCACCGGCGGGCAGCTCTCCGCCCACCCGAAGGTGAAGCCCGTGATCTCCCGGTCCACCGCCTGGGCCAGGCCTTCGGTGAACCAGGCGGGGTAGTTGCCCAGCGCCGACCGGTCCAGCAGCCAGTGGGCCAGCTCGTGGGGCACGGGTCCCAGGCGCATAAAGGTCTCCCGCCGGCCCGCCCAGGTCAGGGGGTCCGCCACGTGGATCACGCCCGCGGCGTAAAAGCCCAGGGGCGGGTCCTGCGGGTCCCATCCGAAACTACGCGCCAGGTCTTCGGGGGATGCGTGCACCACGAACACCGCCGGCTGGGCCGGCAGGGGCAGGCCCGTCACCTGCGCCACCCGGGGCAGCGACTCCAGCGCGTAGTCCCTCACCCAGCGGGCGCCCTCCTCGTGCCCGTCGGGGTAGACCACCTGGACCGGCCCGGCGTCCAGGCGCTCCCAGCCGGGCCGCGGCAGCTGGACGACCGCCCGCGACGCGGCAACCCGCGCCACCCAGACGGCCTGGCCGAGCCGGACGTCGGGGGACGCCCCGCCGGGAGCCACGCCGAGACCGGCAGCCAAGAGGGCCACGGCGACGACCAGGGCGACCGCCCGCCACCGCCGGTTCCGCGGCGCGCGCGGTGGGGCCGGCGGGGCCACGGGCGCCTCCGGCTGGGCCGCGGCCGCGGGCACCTCCGGCGGGGTCGCCGGGGTCACCCCGGGCTCCGGCTCCACTGGATGGGAAATGGGCAGGTGAACGTTACCCATGGTGGCGCCTCCTCCGGTTCCTCCCGCCTTTCTTTGTACAGCGGGCAGTAAGAAGGCGCCACGTAAGAACTGGGAGGCGGTACGTTCGCCCTTCGCGCGCCCTTTGCGACCTGCAGCTGAGGCGAAACGGGCTCCCTGGCTGCAGCAACGGGCCCCTTGGCTGCCCGGTTCAGGGGCACGGGCGGGCCGTCGCGCGATCCGGACGAACCGGCCGGGCCCCGAGCGCGCAGCGGGAGGGACCGGGAACCGATCCCTCCCGCTGAGCCAGGTTCTTCCGCCAGTCACTCCCGTTCGTCTTCAGGGCAGGTATGGCCAGGGGGATACGGCGCAGCTGGGGCTGGGGCAGCGCCGCACCTCGAAGTGCAGGTGGGAGCCCGTGCTGTGGCCGGTGCTGCCCACGTACCCGATGACCTCGCCCTGGGCGACCCCTTCGCCCACGCGGACGGCGATG
>DATCLH010000427.1:0-1947 GCA_036564035.1 Thermaerobacter sp. | reverse complement strand
GGCCTCGAGCCGCCGCGCCGCATCGGGCAGGCGCTGGGCGATCTCCACCGTCGACCAGGTGGAACCGGCCACCCGGCGCAACCCCGGCGTCAGCTGGACCAGCAGGCCGACCAGCCGCACCGCCTCGTCGGTCGCCTCGGGCACGCCCACGGCGCCGTCCTGCCGCAAGGCCTCCGCCAGCTCGGCGGGCCCCGCCGCCCCGCAACGGGTCGCGGCGGCCAGCACCGCCCGGACCAGGGGCTCGAACCGCTCCAGCTTGGCCCGCGCCCGGGCCCGCCGCAGGGCCCGCCCCTGGACGACGCTGACCCACTGGCGGGTGGTCTGCCAGCGGGCGGCGATGGCGGACAGGTCGTGGGGTTCCGATCCCAGGAGGCCGTAGCGCAGGGCCAGGACCTCCCGCTCCCGGTCGGCCAGGGGCTCGATCAGCTCCTGCAGCCAGTCGGCCAGCTCCCGTGGCACCGACTCCCGCCGGCTGCGTTCCTGCCGGTAGCGCTCCAGGGCCTCGAGGATCGTGCCCACGCCACTCTCCCCCAGCCCTCGGAGCCGCCGCAGCCCTTCCAGGGTGAAGCCGGCCACGGCGCCGACGGTGTGCAAGTCCGCCCGCTGGAGGGCGGTCACCACGCGGCGGGGCAACAGCAGGGCGGCGATGGGGGCCGGGTCGTCCATCAGGTCGGGGGCCAGGGGATCGCCCGTGGCCCCTCCCGGCGGCGGCAGCGGCCGGCCGGACTGGAGGGCGTCCAGCCGGTGGCAGATCTCCGCCAGCGAGCGCGGGCCCAGTCCCCGCAGCCGCCGGAGGCCCGGCTCGCCCAGCTCCAGCAACTGGCCCACCGTCTGGATCCCGGCCCGGCGCAGGGCCCGGTAGGCCCGCTGGCCCAGGCCCAGCTCCTCCACGGACAGCCGCCGGACCGGCTCGGGGAAGCGCCGGGGATCGTAGCGGACGGCCCGGGCCAGCAGCTCCTGCTGGTAGCCCGCGTCGGCCATGACCCGTGCCAGCTCCGTCACCAGGGCCAGCAGGCCGCGGGTCCCCATGCCCCGGGCGGCCAGGAGGCGAGGGTCCTCGCGCCAGGCCAGGTCGCCCACCGTTTCGTACCCCCGCTGCTGCAGGGCCATCCGAACCCGGGGCGGGATGTCCAGCAGGTTGAGGGGGACCCCGGCCAGCGACGTCCCCGCCGCCCCCCCCGAGGGGGTCGCCTCCCAGGGCCCGTCCCGGCCGTCCCCAGGGTCTTCGGCGGCGGAGACGAGGCCGCGGGCGTCCGCCGGCCGGACCGCCGCCCCGGACGAACCGGCCATCTCCGCCATGCCACTTGCGCCGGGCCGCCCGGCGCCGCCCGCCAGTCCGGGGCCTGTGGACGGGCCGGGAGACGGCCCGGGGTCAAGGCCCGGCCCCCCGGCACCGGGCGTCGCCAGGCTCGGCGCATCGGGCGCCAGTTCCATTCTTTCCCCTCCGTACGGGCGCCGCCCGGCGGCTGCGGGAGGCCCGGCCGGCCGCGGCCGCCCGGGCCGCGGCCGGGCACCAGGCGGGATGCCGCCGGTGCGGTGACGTATCGCCGTCGCCATCGGCTACCACAATTTTCGACAAAACCCTGTCGAATTGTGACGAAGCCGGGGACGACCACTTAAACCAATCGTGTTCGATTGTAAACTTTTCTTGACGGTTTCCACCAGAGCATTGGCGCACCCCAACACGCCAGGAGCCGGTGGTTCACCACCGGCTCCTGGCTCCGGCGGGCCGGCATGCCCCGCCGGCCCCCTGGTTCCACCTGTTGCGGCCTGCCCGCACGCCGCCGTCAGCGCCCCGCCCGGGTGGCGTACATCTGCCGCAGCTGTTCCGGCACGTCGGGATCGCGCAGGGTGGTGGTGTCGCCCAGTTCCCGGCCTTCGACGATGTCCCGCAGAAGCCGGCGCATGATCTTGCCGCTGCGGGTCTTGGGCAAGTCGGGCACGAAC
>DATCLH010000426.1:0-2290 GCA_036564035.1 Thermaerobacter sp. | reverse complement strand
GCCCAGGACCCGGCTGCCGGCGGTGAGAAGGGCGATCAGCAGGGTGGCTGTGGCCACCCCCTGGGCGGCCAGGGTGCGGCCGTTTCGCGGCGGGCGGGGGGCGCGGGGCATGCCCTTGGGCGCGGCCGCGGGGCCGTTCGTCACCCCGCCGCCGTGCTGTGGCATCGGGGCGTTCGGGGGCGCAGAACCCCTCGGCAGCGCAGCGCCCTGGGGCTCGACCGGCTCGCCGCGCCCCTGGGGCGGCCGGGTTGCCCCCCGACCGGCAGGGCCTGTCCCCCGCGGATTCCGTTCCTGCCGGGCCAACGTGTCCCCTCCCCGCGGCCGCGGGCCCTGGCGGAAGGGCCCCCACGGCTTTCCACGGCTTCTACGATAGCCCAATTCGACGCCCTCCGGCGGCCCCCCTGGGCGACCAACCTCCAGTGCCCCACGGACGATCAACTCCCGCCGTCCCCCGGCGGTCAACACCCGGCGTCCCCTACCGATAACCCGGAAGGATCGGACGAACGGGGGAGTGGCCTGTGGACCTGGGAAGCATCATCGGTTTCGTCGTCGGCATCGCGGCCGTCCTGATCGCCAACGTGATGGAGGGCGGCCACCTGGAGCAGCTCCTCAACCCCTCGGCCAGCCTGCTGGTCTTCGGCGGCACGCTGGGGGCCACGCTGGCCAGCTCCGGCCTGCAGAACACCCTGCTGGTGCCGGGCGCCATCGCCTACGCCCTGCGGGCGCCCCGCCACCAGCCCGGAGCCCTGATCGAGAAGCTGGTCGCCCTGGCCCAGCAGGCGCGCCGGGAGGGCCTGCTGTCGCTGGAAGACGAGCGGAAGAACCTGGACGACCCCTTCTTCGCCAAGGGGCTGCAGTTCGTCATCGACGGCGCCGACCCCGAGATGGTCGCCGAGGTGATGGAAAACGCCATCCAGGCCGAGCAGCGGCACCACCTGGTGGCCGCCGGCGTCCTGGAGACGGCCGGCGGCTACGCCCCCACCATGGGGATCATCGGCACCGTCCTGGGGCTGATCCACGTCCTCGGGAACCTGCAGGACACCGCCTCCCTGGGCCCCGCCATCGCCGTCGCCTTCATGGCGACCTTCTACGGCATCGCCACCGCCAACCTGCTCTGGCTGCCCCTGGCCAGCAAGATCAAGGCCAACGTCCAGGCCGAGACCGAGCTCCGGCGGATGGTCGTCGAGGGGATCCTGGCCATCCAGAACGGCGACAACCCCATGATCGTCCGGGAGAAGCTGGAGGCCTTCCTGGCGGCCGGGGCGGCCAAGGGGGGCAAGGCCGCCGGTTCCGGCGCAGGGGCGGCGGCCGGCGAAGGGGCCGGGGCCGGCGGGGCCCGCGGGCAGGCGGGGGCCCGGATGGCCGGGGTGGGTGACTGATGGCCACGACCGGACGGCGGACGGCCGGGATGCGCAGCGGGGGCGGCGGGTGGTCCGGCCGGGCCGGGGCCGGACCAGGTCCGGGGCCCGCCGGCTTCGGTGGATCCGGCGGGGGAGCGGGAGGCGCCTTTGGCGAGGGGGCTGCCTTCGGTGGGGCGTCCGGCCCCTTCGGGGGCGGCGGCTTCGGCTCGGGCGCCGGATCCGGCGGTGGAACCGGCCTGGCGGCCGGCCGGGAGCGGGACGGCCGGGATGGCCGGGGCTCCCGGCGGGGCGCCGTCCGGGCCCGCCGTTCGGGCGACTCCCCAGGCGGCCACGGGGGCCACGGCGGCGGGGGCCACGACGGGGCCGGTTCCATGCGCTGGCTTTTGACCTACGCCGACCTCATCACCTTGCTGCTCGCCTTCTTCGTCGTCATGTACGCCATGTCGGAGGTCAACGCTGCCCGCTACCAGGCCCTGGCCGCGTCCCTGCGGGCCGCCTTCGCCACGGCCGGGGAGACCGTCATCGACACCGAGGGCATCTCCCCCGATGCCCGCAAGGTACTGGACGGCCTGAACCAGGACACCGGCCAGCCCTTCCCGCCCGTCTCCGAGCCCCCTGCGACGACCCCCCAGGCCGGCCCCGGTTCCACCGGTTCCACCGGACCGGACGAACCGGCGCCCCCGCCGGGGGCCCCGGAGCCGGAGCTTCCCACGGGCACCCGCCTGCCGCCCATGTCGCCGGAGGAACGGGAACAGCTGGAGGGCCTGGTGGAGCGGGTCAACGCCGCCCTGCGGGAAGCGGGCCTCGGCGGGCGGGCTTCGGCCCGGCTGACGGAGCGGGGCGTGGCCATCATCTTCGACGACCAGGTCTTCTTCGACCTGGGCCGGGCGGAGCTGCGGCCGGAGGGCCGGAACCTTCTGCGCCGGCTG
>DATCLH010000425.1:0-3110 GCA_036564035.1 Thermaerobacter sp. | reverse complement strand
TCCCAGGAGGAACCGGCGGGCGTACAGGGCTGCCAGCATGGCGTACCGGTCGCCGGCCCCGCGGGTTCCTCCCTGCGAGGACGCCGGCGAGCTCGACGTGACCGCCGCCAGCCGGTAGAGCAGGGCCACCTGGGCGGCATCGGCCAGCCGGGCCGCCGCCTCCTTGGCGTACCACTGGGCCTCGGCGGGCCGGTTCGTCCCCAGCTGGATCAGACGGGCGATGGTCCGCTCCATGGCCTCCTGGGCGGCGCGAGCCTCTCCCGTCCCGGCCTTCTCCAGCATCGGGACGAACTCGGCCAGGAACGGCTCGTGGGCCTGCTTCTTGTACATGGCCTCCAGCAGGTCCAGGGCCTGGATGTTGCTGGGCCCCTCCCAGATGGGCGTGATCAGCGCCTCCCGGTGCCAGCGGGCCACGGCGTACTCTTCAAGAAAGCCGAGCCCCCCGAAGAGCTCCATGGCCAGCCGCGTCACCTCCGCGGCGTGGTCGGCGGTACGGTTCTTGGCCAGATGGGAGAGGAACCGGGCGTAGTGGTAGCGGGCCGTGTAAGGCGGCCGCTCGTCCCACGCCTGCTCGAAGCGATCGGCGGCGTGGAACCCCAGCACCAGCCCGCCGGCGAGGCGCACGGCCAGGTCGGTCAGGTCGCGGCGGATCAAGGGGTGCTCGATCAGGGCCCGGCCGAAGGCCCGCCGCCGCCGCACCCGCTCCAGCACCTCCAGGTGCGCCTTGCGGGCGATGCCCATGCCGGCGATGGCGTTGGCCAGGCGGGAGACGGTGAGGACCTCCAGGGTGTAGTAGATCCCCTGCTCCGCCTCCCCGACCAGGTGGGCCTCGCTGCCGCGGAAGTCGACCTCGCCTGAGGGGACGGCCCGGGTGGCGCTCTTGTCCTTGAGGCGCCGCACGTGGTAGTTGAGCTCGCCGGCCCGGTTGAGCCGCGGCACCAGGAAGAGGGCCAGCCCCTTGGGACCCGGCGGCGCTCCCTCCGGCCGGGCGGTGACGACCGCCACATCCGTCAGCCCGGCCCCGCTGCAAAAGTACTTCTCGCCGTCCAGGCGCCAGACCGGCGGTTCGCCGCCGGCGGGGCTGGCCTTCAAGGTGTTGGCCCCCAGGTCGCTACCGCCCTGGGATTCGGTCATCCAGGTGGCGCCCCAGAACTCACCGCGGAGCAGCCGCTCCTTCCAGGCGCCGAAGGCCGGCGCGTACTTGTGGATGACGTAGGCCGTCTGGTTCGTGATGGTCAGGATGCAGTCGATCCCGGGGTCGGCGACCAGGTAGCTGAGGGCGTAGTGGTGGTGCCAGCTGCCCCCTTCGTAGGGCGGCCGGTTCATCGGTGCCAGCTCCCGCAGCAGCGCCTCCTGGACGGGCGACAAGCGAACCCGGTCGACCCGGTTGCCATCCAGGTCGTGCATGATCAGCACCGGCGGGGCATCGTGGTCGACGTGATAGGCGACCTCGTAGACCTCCCTTCCCGCTAGGGCGCCGAAGCGGCGCAGCTCGTCCTCGTGGGCGGCGTAGGCTGGCCAGTAGGCGGCCAGCACGTGGCGCAGGTCTGGGTCCAGATCCCAGTGGTTCTGCCCGTAGGCGTACGATTGGTGACGCACCAGCGGTCCCCCTTCGCGGACGAACCCGCCCCCGGTAAAACGCACCGAGCGGGCAAACGGGTAAAAGGTTTCAAAAGGTCGCCAGGGTAGGTTGCCAGGGTCGCCGGGACCGCCAGGGCTGCCAGCGCCACCAGGGCCGCGAGGGCCGCGGGGGCCGCCAGCGCCACCAGGGCCGCGAGGGCCGCGGCATGATGCGGCCGGAACGGCGTAGGCCGGTCGCATGGGATGCAGGCCGGCTCCAGGGGACCGGCCCCGTCGTGACCCGCCCCTCAGGGCTCAACCAACCGGAAGAACCGGCGCTCCCGCTGCTCGAGCAGCGGAACCACCGTCTCCTCCACGATCCGCCGGAAATGATCGGTCCGGCGATGGGCTTCCAGGGCCGCTTCGTCCTCGTAGACCTCATAGAGGAGGAAGCGGTCGGGATCGTCGACGGACCGGTTGACCTGGTACAGCCGGCATCCCGGCTCCTGCCGGGTCAGCCGGATCATCTCCCGCAACGCCGCCTCCACCCGGTCCCCCATGCCCGGCTTGGCCCTGTATTCCGCCACCAGAACCACCATGGTCCCACCCCCGCTTCGGGCTTCACGCCCCCCGCCAGCAGTGCACGGGGACTGTTTCGGCAGCGGAGCTCCCTTCTCCTGGAACGGCCCGGGTCGCCGGCGATGCCGTTCATTCTGGCGACCCGATCGGGCGCAAGGGAGCCGAAGCGTGCGACCAGGTGTAACGGAGGGTGTGACGGAGGGTGTGACGGAGGGGCGTCAAGGCTCATGCAACGGAAGGGCGTCACGGCGTGTGCGACGGAAGGGAGCCAAGGCGGGTGCGACGGAACGTCAAAGCGCACGACCGGGTGCGGCGGAAGGGGGTCGACTCGACGGCTTCCAGATATATGAACAAGCAGGTCCTGGTTTTGGTGTACGTACACCTGGATCGACTGTGCCGCCCGGCCTGGTGAGCTGGATCGGCGCCCGCAAACCCGTGGAGGGATTACCTGACAGGGCGTGCCCCACGTGCGGGTGGGGACGTGAGGAACCCGGCCGCCCCCCATCCCCGCGCAATGCCCCGCCGCGGGACATTGCCCCACCCGCGCCGGGGCGCCCAGGTCAAGGGACTTACCGGTCGAAACCGTGACAGAACCCGGGGGGATGACGCCCCCGGGCCGGTGAAGGGCCCTTCAGGGCCGAAAGGTCGGGTGATCCCGGTGAAGGGTGTTCCCTCGGATGCTCTGTCCCACCGCCCCGATTCCGGCCCGCGGGATGCGGATGCGGGATCACGGCAAACCAACCTGCGGGATGCGGGCTCCATCGGCGTCCTTCAGCCCCGTTACGACGTCGTCGTGGTGGGGGCGGGCCTCATCGGCCTGGCCACGGCCTTCGAGCTCGCCAGGCAAGGCGCCCGCGTGGCTGTGGTCGAAGCCGGCCGGCCCGGCAGCGGCGCGTCGACCGTGGCCGCAGGCATGCTCGCCCCGGGGCACGAAGCCAAGGCGGACCCCCTGCTGCGGGAGCTGGGCCTGT
>DATCLH010000424.1:0-2226 GCA_036564035.1 Thermaerobacter sp. | reverse complement strand
CCCCTGGCCGTGCGCCCGGAGAGCCCGTGGCTGGACGTGGACGTGCGGGAGCTGGTGGGGCTGGGCCGGCCGCCGGTCCCCACCAGGGACCGGGCCCTCTTCTTCCGGCAGCTGGCGACTGTGAACGCTAACCGAAAAGTTGTCGGCATGATCGAAGTGCAAGCCCCCAGAGGCGGGTGAGGATACCTACGAGCTCCATCTCAGCGGCTTTCTCTACGTGGCGGGCCTGCCGCCGGTGCCCCAGGCCATCGGCGAGGGGCCGGCCGTCGGCCAGGTACCCGGGCAGCCACCGGGGCAGGCCGGCGGGCAGGCAACAGGGCAGGCGGGCGGGCCGGCCGGCGGCCCGGGGGCCGGGCAGCAGCAGGGGCCGGACGCGGGCGGCGCCCCGGCGGCCGGTTCGTCCCCGGGGGCGAGGGATGCAGCGGGAGGGGGAGTGCCGTGATCGACGACGGCGAGTACTTCTATACCTGGCGGGCGAGCGGGGACCGCGACCCGTTGTGGGAATGGATCCTTACCCAGGGGATCCTCCTGGCCACCCGCTTTGAGGCCCGCTTCCCGGACGACCCCGAGCTGGGCCAGGGAAAGGCGGAGTTCTCCCGCCTGCCGGGGGTAACGGAGGAACCGTGGGAGGGAATGGAAGGTGCCATCAGGATCCGCGGGGAGATGACACCCGAGGCACGGTCGCTGTTCCTGGCCATCGCGGGCGGCGGCGACATCCGGCTCTGGGACTTCATCCTTTATGAAGGGGACCACCAGCTGCTGGCGGTGGACGACTTCACGGACCGGTTCGTCACCGGGTACTTCGCCCGTAAGTTCATGAAGAAGCTGTTCGATCACTGGTTCGAGCCCATCGCGGAAGGGCCGGACGACCCCCGCGCGCGGGCGGAACCGCTGGCGCGCGACGAGTTGCTCGCCTTCCTGGATGCCCTGCGGCAGGTGGTGCAAGAAGCGTTGCCGGAGGGGGACCGGGGCCGCCCGGAGGGTGGCGGAGTGCCGCCCGCCCGGTGAAGGCGATGGCGCGGCTGCAGGAGGTCGACGGCAGTGGAGAGCAGTTCCCGATCCCGCGAGCTCTTTCGCCGCTCGGTCTTCAACCCGATCCTATGCCCCGAACAGTGGCCTTATCCGGTGAATGCCGTCTTCAATCCCGCCGCGGCCCGCGTGGACGGGCGCGTCGCCCTGTTGCTGCGGGTCGAGGACCTGCGCGGCTTCTCCCACCTGTCGCTGGCGTGGAGCGACGACGGCCAGAAGGATTGGGACATCCACCCGGAACCGGTGTTCCTGCCGGACCCGGAGCGCGCCGAGGAGCACTGGGGGATCGAGGATCCCCGCGTCGTCTGGTGCGAGGACCTGGGGCAGTTCGCGGTCACCTACGTCTCCTTCTCCCGGGGCGGGCCGCAGGTGTCCCTCGCCCTGACCCGGGATTTCCGCCACTTCGAGCGAAAGGGGCCCCTGGTTCCACCGGAGGACAAGGACGCCGCCCTGTTCCCGCGGATGGTGGGGGGGCGGTTCGCCCTGATCCACCGGCCCATCGTGCGGGGCGAGGCCCACATCTGGATCTCCTTCTCGCCCGACCTGCGCCACTGGGGCGATCACAGGATCCTGCTCCCCACCCGCCCCGGCTGGTGGGACAGCCACCGGGTGGGGCTGGGGCCGCCGCCCATCGAGACGCCCGAGGGCTGGCTGGTGATCTACCACGGTGTTCGCGTCACGGCTTCCGGCAGCCTGTATCGCGTGGGGCTGGCGCTCCTGGACCTGGAGGAACCGTGGCGCGTCGTGCGGCGCAGCCCGGAGTGGGTGCTGGGGCCCCAGGAGCCCTACGAGCTGATGGGCGACGTGCCCGGGGTGGTCTTCCCCACCGGCGCGATATGGGACCGGCGCAAGTACGGGGAGGAAGGCTGGGGCCCTACGCCCTCCCCGGGCGCCATGGCCACTTGACGTACCAGGGCCGCACGCAAGGGGGGAAGACGCCTTACGATGTCCCGACCGTGCCCGGGCGGGAGCTCGCGGAATCGAGCCCTCGTCCACCGATCAACGCTGTCCACGCCCCGTCACGTTCGGCGAGGACCATCCCGTCGCGGACAGCCGGTGGCGCCATGCCCCACCCCTCGCGCAGCATCGCCTCAACTTCCTCGGCGGTGTAGGGGAAGAGCTCCACCGGTGCGGCGACGGGCGGGTTCGGGATGCAGCGATGGCGTTCGTGAAAGGGCAAATGGGACTGCTTCAAGA
>DATCLH010000423.1:0-3927 GCA_036564035.1 Thermaerobacter sp. | reverse complement strand
GCCCAGGCCAAGGGCGAGCTGGTCGAGGCCCTGCCCCCGGAGGGCATCGCCATCCTCAACGCCGACGATCCCCGGGTCCGGGCTATGGCCTCCAGGACCCGGGCCCGGGTGCTGACCTTCGGCACCGGTCCCGACACCGAGGTGCGGGCGGTGGCGGTGGAGAGCCGGGGCGCGGGAACCCGGTTCCGGCTTGAGCTGCCAGGGGGCGACGGGGCGCCGGTGGAACTGGCGCTGCCGGGGCCGGCGGCGGTGATCTGCGCCCTGGCGGCGGCGGCGGTGGGGGTGGCGCTGGGCCTGGACGCGGCCACCATCGCGGCGGGCCTGGGTCAGGCGCGGCCGGCGGCCATGCGCAACGAGGTCCGCCAGGCCGGTTCCTGGACCCTTTACATCGATTGTTATAACGCGTCACCCACCTCGACGGCGGCGGCGCTCAAGGCCCTGCGCCAGGTGGCCGGGTCACGCCGGGCCGTGGCGATCCTGGGGGACATGTTCGAACTGGGGGACTGGGCGGTGGAGGGGCACCGCCAGACCGGCCAGGCGGCCGCGGGCACCGCCGACGTGCTCCTGGCCGTGGGGCAATGGGCGCCGGCCATGGTGGAGGGCTGGCGCCAGGCCGGGGGTGCGGCCGCCGCGGCGGCGGCCTATCCCGACAAGGCGGCGCTGCTGGCCGAGCTGGACCGGTGGCTGGAGCCCGGGGACGCCATCCTCATCAAGGGTTCCCGGGGCATGGCGATGGAAGAGGTGGTCGACGCCCTGCTGGCACGGGCGGCGTCCGCCGGTTCCACCGGGTGACGGCCGGGCCGCGGGAAGGTTGCGACGGAAAGGAACGGGCCCTCGATGGCGATGGATCTCTGGCCGGTGCCGGTGCTGGCCCGGCTTGGCCTCGCGGCGGTGCTGGCGGCGGGGATGGCCCTGGTCCTGGGGCCGGTGGTGATCCCCTGGCTGGAGCGGTTGCGGTTCGGCCAGACGGTGCGGGAACAGGGGCCGGCGCGGCACCGGGTGAAGCAGGGCACCCCCACCATGGGGGGCCTGATCTTCCTGGTGCCCGCCCTGCTGGTGACGGGCTGGCTCGCGCCGCCCACCCGGGCCGCGGTCCTGATCCTGGGCGTGACCCTGGCCTTCGGCGCCCTGGGGCTGGTGGACGACTACCTCAAGGTGGCCATGCGCCGCTCCCTGGGCCTGCGGGCCCGGGCCAAGCTGGTCTGGCAGGTGGCGGCGGCGGCGCTCTTCGCCTATCTGGCCCAGGCCTGGTTGGGGCGGGGCACGGCGGTGTGGGTGCCCTTTGGCACGGGCTGGTGGGACCTGGGGATCTGGTACTACCCCCTGGCGGTTCTGGCCGTGGTGGCCAGCGCCAACGCGGTCAACGAGACCGACGGCCTGGATGGCCTGGCGGCGGGGTCGACCATGATCGCCCTGTCGGTCTTCTTTTACGCCGCCGCCCGCGGGGGACGGTATGAGCTGGCGGTCTTCATCGTATCCTTGGGCGCGGCCCTGGCCGGGTTCCTCTGGTTCAACCTCCATCCGGCCCGGGTGTTCATGGGCGACACGGGGTCGCTGGCCCTGGGCGCCGCCCTGGGAGGCCTGGCCGTCTTGACGGGGACGGAGCTGGTGCTGCCGGTGGCGGGGATGCTGTTCGTCCTGGAGACCCTGTCGGTGATCGTCCAGGTGGCCAGCTTCCGCCTGACGGGCCGGCGCGTGCTGCGGATGAGCCCCCTGCACCACCACTTCGAGCTCAGCGGCTGGACCGAGTCCCAGGTGGTGTACCGCTTCTGGGCGGCCGGCCTGGGGTTTGCCCTGGCGGGCTTCCTTGCCCTGGGAGGGTATCCGGGATGAGCACGGTCACCGGCACCGGCCCCCGGCCGGGGGCCCGCTGGGGGGCGCCGGCGACGTCCACCGCCGGCCGGGCCCGGGAGATGGACCGGACGATCTTCGCCGTCACGGTGATCCTCCTGGCCCTGGGCATCGCCATGGTGTTCAGCGCCAGCTTCGCCAAGGCCATCGACGACGCCGGCGACCCGTTCTACTTCCTGAAGCGCCAGCTGTTGTGGGCCCTCATCGGGGTCCCGGTGATGTGGGTCGTCTCCCACATCGAGTACCCCACGTGGCGGCAGTTCGCCCGGCCGGCCCTCTACAGCACCTTGCTCTTCCTGGTCGCGGTGCTGCTGGTGGGCGCCGCCCGCGGCGGCGCGGAGCGCTGGATCGACTTCGGGTTCTTCAGCTTCCAGCCCTCGGAATGGGCCAAATTCGGTTTGTGTATCTTCTTCGCAGACTACTTCGCCCGGATCGGGCCGAAGGTCCAGGACTTCTGGCGGGGTCTGGGGCCGTGGCTGCTGGTGGTGGGGCTGGTGGCGGGCCTGATCATGCTCCAGCCCGACCTGGGCACCACCCTGGCCATCGGCGGCATGGCCGTCCTGATGGCCTTCCTGGCCGGGGCGCGCCTGGGGCACCTGCTGGGGCTGGCGGCGGCGGCGATCCCCCTGTTGATCGTGGCGGTGACCCAGTCGGAGTACCGGTGGAAGCGGATCACCGCCTTCATCGACCCGTGGGCCGATCCCCAGGGGACCGGCTATCACCTGATCCAGGGCCTGCTGGCCCTGGGCTCGGGCGGCTGGTTCGGCCTGGGCTTCGGCCTGAGCCGGCAGAAGATCTGGTATCTGCCCGAGCAGCATACCGACTTCATCTTCGCGGTGGTGGGCGAGGAACTGGGCCTGCTGGGCACCCTGACGGTGCTGGCCCTTTACGCGGTGCTGATCTGGCGCGGCTACCGCACGGCGGCCACGGCGCCCGACGTCTTCGGGGCCTTGCTGGCGGCCGGCATCACCTCGATCATCGCCATCCAGGTGGTGGTGAACATCGGGGTGGTGACCGCCACCTTGCCCATCACCGGGATCACCCTGCCGCTTCTCAGCTACGGCGGCTCCTCGCTGGTGGTCACCCTGGCGGCCATCGGCATCCTGATCAACATTTCCCGGCATTGCCCGCAGTAGACCGGTCACCGGTCGGGACACCCGGGGGAGTGGGGGAGGCAGGCTTGCGCGTCCTTTTGACAGGGGGAGGAACGGGCGGCCACATCTACCCGGCGCTGGCCATCGCCGTTGAGCTCAAGCGGCGGGTGCCGGGCTGCGAGATGCTCTATGTCGGCACCCGGGAGGGGCTGGAGAGCCGGATCGTTCCCCGGGCGGGCCTGGCCTTCGCCACCATCAGCGCCCGCGGCCTCATGCGCAAGGGCCCGCGGGAGCTGGTGGCCGGGATCCTGGCCCTGAGCCGCGGGCTGATCCAGGCCGACCGCATCGTCGCCCGCTTCCGCCCTGACGTGGTGGTGGGGACAGGGGGCTACGTGGCGGCGCCGGTGGCCCTGGCCGCCGTGCGCCGGCGGGTGCCGGTGGTGATCCAGGAGCAGAACGCGGTGCCCGGCGCGACGAACCGGCTGCTGGCCCGGTGGGCCCAGGCGGTATGCGTGCCCTTCGCGGAGGCGGCCCGGTTCTTCCCCGAGGGTGCCCGGGTGGTGGTGACCGGCAACCCCGTCCGCCCCGAGATCGTGGCGGCCCGGCGCGAAGAGGCCCGGGCTCGCCTGGGGCTGGACGGCACCGAGCCCGTGGTCCTGGTGACGGGGGGCAGCCGCGGCGCCGAACGGGTCAACCGCGCAGCCCTGGAGCTGGCCGTCGCCGTGGCGGGCTGGGCGCGGGGCGTGCTGTTGTGGGCGTCGGGGGAGCGGTACCATGGGGAGATGGCGGCCGGCCTCGCCCGGCGCCTGGCCGAGGTGGGCTGCGACCCCGGGCCCCGGGTGCGGCTCTTCCCCTACATCGACGACATGCCGACGGCCTACGCGGCCGCCGACCTGTACATCGGCCGGGCCGGCGCCACGACCCTGGCCGAGATCACGGCCCGCGGCCTGCCGGCCGTCCTGGTGCCGTCCCCCCACGTGGC
>DATCLH010000422.1:0-1716 GCA_036564035.1 Thermaerobacter sp. | reverse complement strand
GTCCAGCGCCCGGGCCTTCGTCCGCATGCTGCTGTCGGGGGCCAGCGAGTGCGTGCCGGACAAGCAGGGCCGGATCCTCTTGCCCCAGACCCTGCGGGAGTATGCGGGCATCGACCGCGAGGCCGTCCTCATCGGCGTGGGCAACCGGGTGGAGATCTGGGCCGCGGAGCGCTGGACACGCTACGTCGAAGAGGCGTCGGAGGCCTACTCCCAGATCGCCGAGCAGATCGTCGACCTGGGGATCTGAGCCAGGGGCCGGCGGGCGCTGGTGGCCATCAGCCGCCGCCCGGCCGCCGGGCCGGTGGCGATCGGACGCCGCCCGGCTGCCGGGCCGATGGCATCAGCCGCCCCCCAGCCGCCGGGCCGACGGCGATGGGACGTTGCCCCGGCCGCTGGCTGGAAGAGGCAGGGGAGCCGAGGACATGGGGAAGGGAACCGGCTGCGACCTGGATGCCCACCTGGACGCGGGGACCCCACCGGCCGGGGATCCCGGCGCCGGCGTGGCGCCCGGGCCCCGCGCGGCGGTGGCCCCCGAGCGGGCGGCTGCCGCGGCTTCCAAGCCCGTCGCACGCCCGAGCCGCACCGCGGCACCGGTGGACGGCGCCGAGCCCCGCCCGGTCGCCGGCGCGGCCGAGCCTGGGGCAAGCAAGGACCGCCACCCGGAGCCCGGGGCCGGCGGGGAGCCTGAATGGGCGTCCACGCCGCCCGCGCCGGAGCGCTGGCCCCACATCCCCGTGCTCCTGGAGGCGGTCCTGGCCTACCTGGCGCCCCAGCGGGGCGGGCGGTTCGTCGACGGGACCGTGGGGGCGGGCGGTCACGCCGCCGCCATCCTGGAGGCGGCCGGCCCGGCCGGCCAGCTGCTGGGGATCGACCGGGACCCCCGGGCCCTGGAACTGGCGCGGGCCCGGCTGGCCCCCTACGGCGAGCGGGTTCGTCTGGTACGGGGCGATTTCCGGGACCTGGACCGGCACCTGGCCGCGGTGGGGTGGGAGGCGGTGGACGGGATCCTCCTCGACCTGGGGGTCTCGTCCATGCAGCTGGACGACCCGGCCCGGGGCTTCAGCTACCAGGTGGAGGCGCCGCTGGACATGCGCATGGACCCGAGCCAGCCGGTGACGGCGGCGGATCTGGTCAACACCGCCAGCCGTGACCAGCTGGCCCGGTGGATCGCCGACTACGGCGAAGAGCGCTGGGCCGGCCGCATCGCCGACTTCATCGTCGCCGCGCGGCGCCGCCGGCCGATCACCACCACCACCCAGCTGGTGGAGGTGATCAAGGACGCCATCCCCGCCCGGGCCCGGCGGCGGGGCGGCCATCCCGCCCGCCGGACCTTCCAGGCCCTGCGGATCGCCGTCAATCGCGAGCTCGACGGCCTGCAAGGGTTCCTGGAGGAAGCGGCCCGGCGGCTGCGGCCGGGCGGGCGGCTGGTGGTCATTAGCTTCCATTCCCTGGAGGACCGGGCGGTCAAGGCCGCTTTCCGCAGCCTGGCCTCCCGGCGGGGGGACGCGGGGGCCGGAGGTCCGGACGACGAGGGGCAGCCGGGCTACCGGCTCCTCACCCGGCGGCCGGTGGTCCCCGGGGAGGAGGAAACCCGGCGGAACCCCCGGGCCCGCAGCGCCAAGCTCCGCGCCCTGGAGCGGGCGGGCCCGGCGCCGGTGGGCAGCGAGCCGGAGCGGCTGCCGTAGCCCGGCCGGGCCGACCCGCACGGGGCGAGGC
>DATCLH010000421.1:0-8037 GCA_036564035.1 Thermaerobacter sp. | reverse complement strand
ACCCCATCGTTTTGCAGCACCCCACGTGGCGCGCTGCCGATTGTCTCCGCGTTGCGCGCCGGGTTGAAGTGGGCCCCGGTGGTGGACCTCAGCGGCGCCGGTGCCCGGACTCCGCTGCGACGGGAGCAGGTCGACCGCCGTTCAGAGCCTGAGTCCCCGCCCATGCCGGGCCGGAGGACTGCACTGCCCGGATGGCCCGCGCCTTGATAACGATCACGGCGGCCATGGCAAACCATCACGACGGCGTCCAACACGGGGGAGATCGAAACCAGGCTCGCACCCAGAAGCCCGGCAACGGCCGGCGCGGCCACCGCCAACAGGCCACAGCAGCTCGCAGCCGCTCCGGCGACGGCCACGAGCCCCCCGACGAGGCCGAACATGCCGTAGGTGCCAGCGGTCCCGATGCGCTGGCGGCGCGGATTCGATGGGGACGGCCCGCTGGCGCAGCAGGCCGTTCCGCCAACGGCGCCTGCCTTGACGGGCCGTGGGCAGCAGGCCGCCTCCTGCATCATCACGACGGCAAAGCCGATGGAGGCCGCCAGGAGCAGCCACTTCACCATGCTCCAGAGGGCCAGGGTGATGGCGACGCGAGGTGTCACCACCGCGAAGAGGTAGGGCTCAGGCGCGGCGCCGGTGATGACGGTGCCCGGTGGGTAGGGCCACGCTACCCCCACGGGGGCCAGGGAGAACCCGCCCCGCAAGGCAAACTGGAGCAAGAAGACGGCGACGGTCCAGATGATGGTCTTCGACCGGCGCTGCAACCACGCCGTTTGCCAAACAACCCTGACCAGTTCCAGCCCGGTCTGGCCCCAGGTCGCCGGATCCCGGCGGGCCGCTTCCGTTCTACTCGCCCCCATGGCACTGGCGTGCCGGGACGTGGTGGAGTTCATGGTGCGTCCCCTCCAGGTGGTGACATCGCCCGGCGAACGGGCCCCGCATCGACGTCATTCCCGCGTGCCGCCGAGCCGCGTGCAGGCACGGATGTGCTCCGCATTGTCCGCCACGATCTGCCGGGATAGCTCCACCAGGGCGCGGATGCGGGGGTCGGTGACCCGGTAGTAGACGAACCGGCCTTCGCTGCGCGAGGTCACGTAACCGCACCACTTGAGGCACGCCAGCTGGTTGGACACCTGGCTCTGGGACACGCCGAGGGCTTCGACGATCTGGCCGACGTTCAGCTCACCGTGTTGCAGGAGAAGCTCCACGATGCGCAGGCGGGTGGGATTGGCCAGTCCGTCGAAGAACTTCGCCCGGATCTCCAGCTGGCGCTGTTCGGCCTCTTGGGCCGTGACGGCGGCCGCCGAAGTACTGGTGGACCTGGGCATGTTGGTCATGTTGTTAGCACCTCCATGGGGCCCAACGACTGTGTCCATAAATCGAAGTATTAAAAAAATAGGATGTATCAATTCGACGGTACCAGGCCGGCGGGGCCCCGTCAATCCGGAACTTGCGGCTCTGTATCGACGTCGAAAGGGCAGTGGTCCACCCATCAGGCTGTAGCCTGTCCTTTCTCGGGAAGTGCGGGTCGTCCCGGGAGTCTGGAAGGTGAGCGCATGCCAACGGGGTGCCAGGGGCGGCAACACCAGCCGGGGCGAGGGGGCCGCTCTTTGATAGCCGTCGTCGTGCTGGCTGCCGTCGCCCTTTCCCTTGCCCTTGCAGGGTGCGGCGGGGCCCAGGTCGGTGGGGATGAGAGAGGCGGTGGGACGCCGGGTTCCGGCCAGGGCGCTGGGGAGGAAGTAACGGCGGCGGTCTCGAGCACCAGCTGGATCGGCTCCTCAGGTCAAGATCCAGGGCACCATCTACAGGGAGGAAGTCGAACCTGATTCTATAAGGATTCCATCTCAGATGAGCAATGCGTTTAGAGGGGGCACATTGACGTTGCGCGAAATACTGGGAACCGCGGTAATCGCCGTAACTTACGTAGCAACCTACATCGTCGCTGCCCTTATACTAACCATCAACCGTCCCACACCTGAAGGATTGCCCTCAGCATGGGCACAACCCCTGGCAGTAGCCCTGAGCACGATCCCCTACGCGGTTGGGGGTGTCTATGCCACCTGGGCCTGGAGGTACCGCACCTTGTGGCAGCCCGCTCTGCTCGGTTTTGCCATCGCCCTCATAGAGCGGGCCATTATCTTGGGAGGCGGTTATCTCACCTTTGTTGCGGACGTAGTGAGGCCCACGAGCCCAGACGTGCTTGGCTTTATCCAAGCGGAGGCTGCACCTTACTTCACACCGACGTACATCATCGTAGGCTTACTTGTCTCACCCCTTGTCACAACCCTCGCCGCTGCATTAGCCGCAACGTTCCGTCATGTTGTGCGTTAACAGTCCCCCCAACTATCCGTAATACGAACGCGGGCAACAACCTTATAGTTGGCAAGCGCCCGGATGCGCGCTCGATCCCCCAACGCATTTCGCCCACCGGCACCTCTTCCTGGTTGCCTCGTTCATCCAGGCGTCGGGGCGTTGTGGGCTGCTGACCCGAACGTGGAGCGTCGCCATGCTCAAAGGTCAAGGTGGCGGCGCAACGAGACATCCGGGGCTGCGGGGTCCCCGTGATGCCGATCGCCGTGGTGCCGATGGCCATGAAGAGGAGACGGGTGCGGGCCGTTGGGCAGATAGGGGTACGGGTGGCGGGCCGGCTCCGCTTCGCCGGGCCGGTGCCGGCACAAGACCCCTCGTGCTTGGGGCCTAAGATGGCCGGTGGTCCCCCGACCGCCACTGGTACCAGCCGCCGCCGAGCATGCCACCCATCGAGGCGCCCATGGCGATCATCCCACCCTCCAAGAGGCCGTGTCCCGGCATGCCGGACCGGAGGTCCATGAGCGCCGTCGCCGCCACCGTCAGGAGGCTGCCGATGAGAGCGCCGAGCCCGGCCAGGGTCATGGCGGCATGCTCTTCCTCCGCTGCAGGCCCCAGCGTCAGGGGTGCGACCAGGGCAAGCAGGGTCGCCACCAACCCGTGGGACGACAAGACGTGATCGAGGAAACCGCCGATCAAGCCGGCCCATGCCGAACGCTGGAAGAGGACGTGGCGTAGCACCGCACCACCTCCCCGCGATTCCGGGTTGCGCCCTCGCCAGGCGGCTCCGCCGGGGACTCCCGGATTTGGAGAAGGGCCGTCGTGGGGGCGGCGGGTTCCCGCACCGGGCCATCAGTGGTGGCGTATGCGCGGTGGCGCCTTGCGATGCAACAACCCTTCGCTTCGCGGCGGCGTGGCAAGATACGGGCCGGCCTGATGGAGCCGGACTGGTATTCATTGCTGGCACAGGTCGGGCCGTCGTCGCGGGCAATCGCAGGGTGGGGCCACCTGGGACGTGGCCCCACCTGTCCGCAACCTATGGCCTGAACGAAACGAGCGTGTACCGGGACCCGTCAAGATGGGCGGCCGTCGCTGGGCCGTGGGTCACCGCGCCCCGACCGTCTCCCACGTCTCGCCCCCGTCGGTGCTGATCCACAGCGAGCCTGTCATCGTGATGGCGTAGATGCGCTGGGGAGCGCCGGGGTGGACCGCCAGGGCGGCCAGAGGATCCTCGGGGTCCAGCGGCAGGCCCGACCCGGCGGGCTGCCACGTCCGTCCCCCGTCGGTGGAACGCAGCAGCCCTTGGGCCACGTCGTAGGCCAGGATCGTGGCCGACCCGGGGCCCGCCGCGCCCGTCGCCTCCGCCCCGTCACCTGCGCTCGGGCCTCCGGTCCCCGGGCCGCGGTCCCCCTGGGGTATCAAGGCTGCTGTCGTCACCACTCCTTCGTACAGCCGCACCCAGCGGGCCCCGCCGTCGGTGCTCAGCTGCAGCCCATCCTCCCCGGCCGCCAGGAGGGTCGCCGGGTCGGTGGGGTGGGCCACCAGCTGCAGCGGGCCAAGGCCCCGGGGCCCGGCCAGCTCGGGGGCCGGGCGGCGGGCCCAGGTCCGGCCCCCGTCCTCGCTGCGGTAGAACCGGCCGTCGCCATAGAAATAGCCGTAGACCAGGCCGGGCCGGGCCGGGCTGACCGCCATGGCGTGGAAGTCGACGACCCCTTCCAAGCTGACGGGCTCCCAGCGCCGGCCGCCGTCCTCGCTCTGCACCAGGCCGAGGGGGTTCGCCAGGTCGACCCCCGGGCCGGGGTGCCCGCTGGCGTAGAGGCGGCCGTCGGGACCGGCGGCAAAGCCCATCAGGTCGATCACCGGCCCCACGCGCCCGCGCCAGCCGGCGGGTTCTTCCCAGATGAGAAGGCCGTCGTGGGTGGCGATCCAGAGACGGTTCGGGTCGGCGGGATCGAAGGCCATGCCATGGACATGCCGGATGGACGGCGACGACGCGGCCCGTTGCCGGGCCAGCAGGCCGCCGGCCCCAACCAGCAGGACGATGACGGCGGCCACCAGGAGAAGGGTGGCCGGCCGGCGGCGGCCCGACCGCGCCGCTTGGCGGCCGGGGCGCGGCTTGCCGCCGGCCTGGGGGCGGGAACGGCTCACGACCCATGGCTCCTTTCATCGCGGCGGGATCGCCCGTCGCGGCGGAACCGCCGCATGGGATCGAAGCGCTTGAGGAGGGTGGAGTTGGTGGTCACCGAGACGGAGCTCAGGGCCATGGCCGCGCCCGCCAGCACGGGGCTGAGATACCCCAGGGCGGCCACCGGGATGCCCAGGGTGTTGTAAATCAGCGCCCAGAACAGGTTCTGGCGGATCTTGGCCAGGGTCGCGCGGCTGAGCTCGACGGCGGCGACCAGGGTCCGCAGGTCGCCCCGCATCAGGGTGACGTCGGCCGTCTCGATGGCCACGTCGGTGCCGGTGCCGATGGCGATGCCCACGTCGGCTGCCGCCAGGGCGGGCGCGTCGTTGATGCCGTCACCCACCATGGCCACCTTACGGCCCTGGGCCTGGAGCTCGCGGACCTTGGCCGCCTTGTCCGCGGGCAGCACCTCGGCCAGCACGCGGTCTGCGGGGATCCCCACCTGCCGGGCCACGGCCCGGGCCGTGCGGGCGTTGTCGCCGGTGATCATCCAGACCTCCAGACCCAGCTCGTGCAGGGCGGCCACCGCCTCGGCCGCCGTCTCCTTGAGGGTATCGGCCACGGCGATCAGGCCCGCCAGGCGGCCGTCCACCGCCACCAGCATCACGGTCTTGCCCTGTTCCTCCAGGGCGGCCAGCCGGTCCGCGGCGGCGTCCAGCGCCACGCCCCGGCTCGCCAGCAGCCGCCGGTTGCCCACCAGCACCGGCCGGCCCGCCACCCGGGCCTCCACCCCGTGGCCGGGAATGGCCTCGAAGGATTCCGGTTCGTCCAGGTCGAGGCCGGCTTCCCGAGCCCGCTGCACGATGGCGGCGGCCAGCGGGTGCTCGGAGGCCCGTTCCACCGACGCCACGAGCCGGAGCAGGGCCCGCTGCGCGGCATCCAGGTCGGAGGAACCGGCCCCGCCGCGGCCAGCCGCTGCATGACCGGCGAGGACGGCGTCCCCGGTCGTATCGGCATCGGCTCCAGCCTCGCCGGCCTCCCCGGCCGCGCCGTCGACGGCGTGGGGGTGGACGCCCGAACCGTCATCCAGCGCCTCCAGCACCACCACGTCCGTCACCGCCGGCTTGCCGACGGTCAGGGTCCCCGTCTTGTCCAGCAGGACGGCGTCCAGGGTGGCCGTCGCCTCCAGGTGCTCGCCGCCGCGGAAGAGGATGCCGCTCTCCGCGCCGCGCCCGGTCCCCACCATCACCGCCGTCGGCGTGGCCAGGCCCAGGGCGCAGGGGCAAGCGATGACCAGCACCGCCGTGGCGGCCAGCAGCGCCCGGGTGAAGTCGCCGGTGGCCCAGAGCCAGCCGCCAAAGGTCACCAGGGCCACGGCCACCACCGCCGGGACGAACACGGCCGACACCCGGTCGGCGAAGGCCTGGATCGGGGCCTTGGACGCCTGGGCTTCCTCCACGATGCGCACGATCTGGGCCAGGGCGGTGTCCCGCCCGACCCGGGTGGCGCGGAACTTGAAGGTCCCCGTGGTGTTGACGGTGGCGCCGATCACCTCGTCGCCGGGCCCCTTCTCCACGGGGAGGCTCTCGCCGGTGAGCATCGACTCGTCCACCGCCGAGCGGCCCTCCAGGACGACCCCGTCCACCGGGATCTTCTCGCCGGGGCGGACGACCACCACGTCGCCGACAGCCACCTCCTCCACGGGGACGTCGACCTCACGACCATCCCGGATCACCCGGGCCGTCCGCGCCTGCAGGCCGAGGAGCTTTCGGATCGCGGCCGACGTGCGCCCCTTGGCCACGGCCTCCAGGTACTTGCCCAGGGCCACCAGGGTGATCAGGATCGCGCTGGTTTCGAAGTAGAGCCCGGTGGTGGCCAGGCCCGGCCAGACCAGGGCCGCCACGCTGTAGAGGTAGGCCGCCGTGGTGCCCAGGGCGACCAGGACGGACATGTTGGCGTTGCGGTTCTTCAGGTTGAAGTAGCTGTCGCGGTAGAAGACCCAGCCCACGTAGAACTGCACCGGCGTGGCCAGCGCCAGCTGCAGCCACCCGTTCTGGAGGATGGCGAAGGCCGGGCCGTGCCAGCCGAAGAGGTGGGCCGCCATGGCCACCAGGAGCGGCAGGGACAGGACCGTCCCCAGGAGGAACCGGTTCCTCCAGCCCCGGATCTCCCGCCGCCGGGCGGCTTCGGCCTCATCGCCGGCCCCCCGGTCCTCGTCGACGGGCTCCGCCTCGTAGCCAGCGGCCTGGACGGCGCCGACCAGGTCCGCCACCGTGGCCGTTCCCGGGACGACCCGGACGGCCCCCGTGCCCGTGGCCAGGTTGACGGAGGCCTCGACCACGCCGGGCACCCGGCGCAGGGCCCGTTCCACCCGGTTGACGCAGGCCGCGCAGGTCATGCCGGAGATCACCAGGCGCAGGGGCTGCAGGGGCACGTCGTAACCCAGGTCGCGGACCCGCGCCGCCATGTCGGCGACGCTGACCCGCTGGGGGTCGAACCGGACGTGGGCCCGTTCAAGGGCCAGGTTGACCGCGGCCTCGGCCACGCCGTCCATCTTCTTGAGCCCCCGCTCGATGCGGTTGGCGCAGGCGGCGCAGGTCATGCCCTCGATGGGGAGGGTGATGACGGCGGAGGCCGCCTGCCCGGCGCCCGCTCCCGCCGCCGCGCCGCCGCCTGGGGCGGTGCGGCCCGCGGGCGCGGTGTCGCCCGTCGCCGCAGGGGCTTCTGAAGGCGCACCGCCGCTGGTGGCCGCGCGGCCCCTGGGGCCGGGCACGGCTGCGCGCCCGTCCAGGGCCGGTTCGTCGGTGTGCTTGGTCTCGGTGGGGATGGGGGGCTTGGGGCCCATGGCCGTTCCCTCCTCGTTGCGTTGGGCGGACCACCGCGGGGTGGCAGGCCGGGGACGAACCGGCCCGTCCCGACCGCCCGTCACGTGGTCCGCAAGAGCCGGCGCACCACCGCCAGCACCTCGTCGATGGCGGCGTCGCCGTCGCCGCTGCGCACCGCGTCCTGGACGCAGTGGTGGGTGTGCTGTTCGAGCAGCTGCAGGGCGACGGCGTCCAGGGCCGCCCGGACCGCGGCCACCTGCACCAGCACGTCGACGCAGTAGCGCTCCTCCTCCACCATGCGCTGCAGGCCGCGGACCTGGCCCTCGATGCGGCGCAGGCGGGCCAGGAGCTTCTGGCGGTCGGCGTAGGGGGTCATGCGCCGGCCGTCGGGCGCGGGGTGGCAGGCGCTGCCCTCGGCGGCTCGGGCCTCGGGGCCGTGGTGGCCCCCGGCCTGGCTAGCCCCTTCGGCACGGTGACCGTCCACCCCGTGACCGTCCCTGGTCTCGACAACTCCCATCCGATCCATCGCTCTCCCTCCCCGCGCTCTCCCTCCCCGGCGCCGGGGGCCTGGACCCGGCCGGTTCGCATGGGGCGGGCCGGGCGCCGCGTTCTTGCCCTTCATGATACCCCCTTAGGGTATGTCGCCGTCAACGATATGGCCGTACGGGAGGGGGCGGATGGCCGGTGGGACGGCGGCCGTCGACCTGGTGGGCCATGGTGTGGCCGCAGCGCCCGCGCCGCGGCATTGGACGGGGGCAGCCGGCACCGGCATTTGACAGGGGC
>DATCLH010000420.1:0-7094 GCA_036564035.1 Thermaerobacter sp. | reverse complement strand
GACGCACCGCCGGTTTTGACCTTCCCTGACCAACCTGCATACGGTGAGGGTGGAAGGCCGGCCCAGGCCGGGCCCGGGCGGCCGGCGCCGGTCTCCCGCCGAAATCCCAACGGCGAAAGGAGGGCGGTTGCGATGATGGGTGTTCTCGGTTGGGTGGCCGCCATCGTCGTCGGTCTGATCCTTGGTTGGGCCGTGAGCCGCTACGCCATCGGTGGCCGCCAGTTCCCCGGCAACCTGCCCGGCTCGCTGGTCACCGGCGTGGTCGGCGGCGTCCTGGGGGCCTGGATCCCGGGCAACTGGGGCTGGACCCTGGACGGCGCCAACATGATCGCGGCCATCCTGGCGTCGGCGGTCCTCACCTGGCTGGTCGGCTACTTCGGCGGCAAGGAAGAGAGCAAGTCGGCGGGCACGTCCAGCTGATCGGACGCCAGGGCGGCACCGGGAACCCGGGCTCCCGGTGCCGCCTTTTCAGTGCCTGTGTCTGGGTTCCGGTGGAACGATCCTCAGACAAACGGTGCCGCAGCTTGCCCCGCCCTGCCCTACCGCTTGGTCTCCGGCGCCACGGCCCGGATCGTGTCGATCCACCACACGCCCCGGTCGCCCTTGCGCACCGGCTGGGTCAGCAGCACCTCGTACTCGCGCCCATCATGCTTGACCCGCACCACGGCCCGCCCTTGACCCGAGTCGACCTGGACCAGGGTGAACTCGTCGCTATACGGGTCGAACCCGTACAGCCCGCCCTGGTGCCGGACAGCGTCCACCGGGTCGAGCCGCCAGAGGTTGGCGCCGCCGTCCACTTCCTCCTGCCACCCTCGCACCAGGTCGGGATCGACGGGCTTGCGGCCGGTCTGGATGGCGCGGGAGCGGACGTCGTGGATCACCCAGATGCCCTGGTCGCCCTGTTCCCGCGGCTGGATCATGTGCAAGGTGTAGTAGCTGTTGCCGTGCCGCACCCGCACCAGGGCCTCGCCTAGGCCGGAGCCCTCGCCCCGGTCCGTCCGGTGCAGGAGCACGTACTCATCCCAACCGTAGAATCCGTAGGTGGTCGCCAGGTACCGGGCCGCCTCCACCGGGTCGGTCAGCCACTGCATCCGCCCCTGGACGACCTCGTCCTGGAAGAAGTTCATCACCGCGTCGTCGATCTCCATCTGCCAAGGCGTCCAGCCGCCGTCCGACCCGGACGAACCGGCCCCTGCGGCGTCGCCGGCGGCCCCGGCCCCGGCCGCCGGCTCGCCCTGCGCGCCGGCGGCGGCCGGTTCGTCCGTCGCGGTGGGATCGGGAACGGCGCCTTCAGGCAGCGGGCCGCCGGGCACGATCATCAGCCGCTCCAGGGGCTGGTCGATGGCGATGTGGCCGGCCAGGGTCTCCACGGGCTTCCCCTCGACCAGGATCTGCACGCGCCGGATGCCGGGGATCCCGGTCAGGGTCTGGACGATGGCGTGGATCGTCACGCCCTCCCCGTAGCTGCCGCCCGGGTGGTTCTTGATGAACTCCTCGGAGAAGTTGACGTAGGCGGTTTGCTGGCTGTCGTCGACGGAGACGGACAGCACCCGGGTGCCCTTGGGCAGGACGGAGACGAAGGGCGAGTTGGCCGGCGGCTCCAGCAGGTTCTCCAGGGCGATCCGCGCCAGGTCCGCGGTGCGCTGGGGCCGGTCGACGGTGCGGCGCCAGGGCCAGGGATCCAGCAGGCCCGACCGGGAGCCGTAGAACAGGGTGATGGTCACCCGCTCGTCACCGGGGTTGGGGACGATGGCCGGCGTCCCCTCCAGGTCGCTGGATGCCATCGGGAGGCCGCCCTGCCCGCCCGAACCGTCCGGGGCGATGACCACCTCGTTGGGACCGCTCCCCACGGCCGAGTGCCCGCAGGCGCTGAGCAGGAGGGCGATCGACAGCAAAAGGACGGGCACGACGGCCTGCGCGCGGCGCCGCTGGGCCCGCCCCGGCCGGTTCGTCCGTCCAAAATGGGGAAAAGCGTCTCCGATGGACACGATGGCCTCCCCTCCAGATGCCATCGTATCGCCCTGGCGTTACGCACCCTTATCAGCAAAGTGTCGGAAAGGTTGCAAAAACGATGTTTCCCTCACCGTTCCGACTCCGGATCCCACGGATAGACGATCCAGTCGTCGGTCTCCTCGGCATAGAAGTCCGGCCGGCCGGAAACCACCGAGCGCTGGGGCTTGTAGTGCATGACGGCCACGGCGGGACGACCGCCGGCTTCCTCCACCCGGTGGCGCACGGCGGCGACCGTGCGGCCGCTGTCCCAGACGTCGTCGACGATCAACACGCGCTTCCCCTTCAGGTAGGGGTCGGGCGGGAACTGCAAAAAGGTGGGGCGGTCCAGGGTCTCGCCGACCCCGGTGTAGAACATCACGGCGGCGACCAGGATGTTGCGCATGCCGGTCTTCTCGCTGATCAGGCACGCCGGGACCATGCCTCCCCGGGTGATGACCAGCATGGCATCGTACTCCTCGATGCGGATCTGCTGCAGGAGGCGATCGACCAGCTGCTCGATGTCCTGCCAGGTCAGGTATTTCTTCACCGGCTGTCCGATGGCGTCCACCCCCTCGCCGCGCCCAGGACGGGAGCCGGCGCGGCGGCATCGCAAGGCGTCGAAATTGGTTTCATTTTAGCCCATCGGCGGCGGGGCGCGAATCCTCGCCGCCTTCGGCGGCGCCCGCCGCCTCGGGGCTCGCCAGCGGCCATTCGACCACGGGCCAGTACAGGCCGAAGACGCTGCCGCGCCCCACCTGGCTCGCCACAGCCACCACCCCGTCGTGGAGGCGGGCGATCTCCCGCACGATGCTCAACCCCAGCCCGGCACCGGAGGCGTCGCCGCCCCGCGCCCGCGCCCGATCGACCCGGTAGAACCGCTCGAAGAGGTGGGGCAGCTCGTCGGCCGGGATGCCGGGCCCGCGATCGACGACCCACACCCAGGCGACGCGGGCGCTGCGGCGCACCGCCTCGTCGTCGCCCACCACCCGGAAGGCAGGGCCGGCTTCGGGCCCGGTTCCCGCGCCCGGGCTGCCGGGGCCGGCGGGGCTTGGGACGGCGCCGGGGCCGCCGGGGCCGGATCCCGCCGCTCCCGGCGCCGCCGTCCCTTCCGCCGGGTCCCCGCCAGCGGCGGGCGCGGCGGGCGGCCGGTTCGGGCTGGCCGTGGAGGAGGTGGGCGGCTGGCCCCGGTCCCCAGCACCGGCGGCCGGCTCGCCGGCGGTGGCCGCGGCCTGGACCGCGCCGGCCTGGAGGGCGCCGGCCGGGGCGGGGGCGGGCCGGGCAGGAGCGGGCTCGCCCGGGCCGGCAGCTGGGGGGCCCCCGGCGCCGTCACCGGCGGCACCGGGGGGCTGGGCCGGGGCGGCCGGTTCGTCCGACCGGGCCAGTTCCGCCGCCATGGCGCGCCCGGCCGAGTCCGGATCGAAGCCTGCCTGCTCGCCGAAGACCACCCGCACCAGGCCCGGACCCCCGTACTTCATGGCGTTCTCCAGCAGGTTGGTGACGGCCCGCTCCATCTTGGTCCGGTCGACCAGCACCTGGGGGTTGCCGCGCCCCTCCAGCCGGATGCGGCAACCCAGCCGCCGGGCCTCGGGCTCCAGCCAGCCCGCCACCACCGTCAGCAGTTCCGCCAGGGGCACGGGGCGGAGGTCGACCGTCTCCTTCTCCCGGTCCAGGCGCGCCAGGGTCAGCAGGCTCGAAGTGAGGCGGGCCAGCCGCTCCACCTGATCGTCGATGTCGTGGAGGAACTCGCGGTAGTCCTCCAGGGTGGCGTCGGGGTCGTGGATCAGAGCGTCGGTCAGGGTCTTCAAGGCGGCGACGGGCGTGCGCAGCTCGTGGGAGGCGCTGGCGATGAAGTCGCGCCGCGATTCGTCGATGCGGGCCAGGTGGGCGGCCATGTCGTTGAAGGCCCGGGCCAGCTGGGCCAGCTCGTCGCCCCCGCGGGCCGGGACCCGCTCGTCGAACCGGCCCCGGGCGATGCGCCCGGCCGCCCGGGCCAGCTCCCGCAGGGGCGCGGCCAGGTAGGCGCCGAACAGGTAGGCCACGGCCGCCGCGCCCAGGGCGATCAACACGCCCAGCTGCAACATGCGCCGGCGGATCTGGTCGACGGCCGCGAAGACATCGGTGACGTCGGTGGACAGGACGACGGCGCCCGCGACCCGGTCCCCCGCCCCCCGGACGGGGGCCGCGGCGTACATGGCGTAGCGCCCGTCGGGCAGCCGGCGCACCCCGGCCCGGCTGACCCCCTGCAGGGCGCTGACGATCTCGATGTGCTCCAGCCGGTGGCCGACCAGGCTGGCGTCGGTCCCGGCGGCGGTGTCGGCCAGGACGAACCCGGCATCATCCACCGCCAGGAGCCGGCCCAGGTCCTGCAGCCGCAGGGCCGCCACCTGATTCGCCAGCCGCTCCCGGTCGCCTTCGGCGATGGCGTCGCCCAGGCTGCCGGCGAAGAAGGCGGCCGTCGCCAGCGCCCGCGACTGGCGGTCCCGCAGCAGGACCCCCTGGGTGGTGTCGCTGGCCACCTGGACCGTCACGGCCAGGCTGGTCAGGGTCACGGCCAGGAGCGCCAGGATGATCTTCCAGCGCAGGGACAAGGCACCCGTCTCCCGATGGGGACATGGATCGCCGGCCGCCCGGAGGGGCGTCGCCCGCCGGGACCAGAGGGGGCGTCCCGGACGGGGGCTGGAGGGCCCCTGGACCCGCGGCGGGCCCGGGCCAGGGCGGACCTGAACGGTGGCCGGTTCCACCCCCTACCGGCCGACCCCGGTCTCGGGCGCGGCCCCCTCGCCGCCCAGGCGGCGGGCGATCTCCTCCGGCTCGGCAAAATAGTAACCCACGCCCCACTTGGTGCGGACGAACACCGGATGGGCGGGGTCGGGCTCCAGCCGCTCCCGCAGGCGCCGCACCGCCACGTCGACGGTGCGGGTGTCGCCGGCGTAATCGTAGCCCCACACCTGCTCCAGCAGTTGCTCCCGGGTGAAGACCCGGCCCGGCCGCTGGGCCAGCACGACCAGGAGGTCGAACTCCCGCGGCGTCAGCTCCACGGCCCGGCCCTGGACCGTCACCCGGTAGCGCGCCCGGTCGATGCGCAGGGGCCCCCGCACCAGGACCTCGCCCTCGGCTTCTTCGGCCCGCGGGACGGCCCCCGCCCCCGCCTGCGGGCCACCGCCCTCGGGCGTTCCCCGGCCCACGGGTGCAGCAGCCCCGTCCGGGCGGGCGCCGGGCTCCGGCCGGGGGCCTTCGGGCCGGACGCCGGCCCCGGCCCGGCCCGGTGCCGCGGGGGTGCCGACGGCCAGGCCGCCCACCGGCTTCATCCGCCGCAACACCGCCCGGATGCGGGCGATCAGCTCCCGGGGATTGAAGGGCTTGACCACGTAATCGTCGGCGCCCAGCTCGAGGCCGACGATGCGGTCCACGTCCTCGTCGCGGGCGGTCAGCATGATGATCGGCACCTGGGAGGTCTTGCGCACCTCCCGGCACACGGTCAGCCCGTCGATCTCGGGCAGCATGAGGTCGAGGATGATGAGGTCGATGCCGCCCGCCGCGAACCGTTCCAGCGCCTGGCGCCCGTCGGTGGCCACCTCCACCTCGAAGCCCGCCTGTTCCAGGCTCCGGCGCAGGCCCTTGACCAGGGCGGCCTCGTCGTCCACCAGCAGGATCCGCTCGGCCACGGCACCGCCTCCTTCCCGTCACCAACGCTAGCGCAGCCGGGCCAGTTCCGGAACCAGCGCGTCCAGGTCGTCCTCCGCGCCGGCGGGGACCGCCGGATGCGCCGGTGGAACCGTCCCCGGGTGCAAGGCGCCGGCCACCGCTCCCGCCACGGCGGCCAGGACCGACGCGGTCCCCGGGGCCGCCGCCGCGCCGGCCGTCTCGGCCACGGCCCGTTCGACCCCGCCCGCTGCCGCGGCCAGGACCAGCGCGAAGGGGATGGCCCGGCTGGCCTGCCCGTCGGGCTCCCAGCGGCTGCGCAGGATGGCCCCCAGGCCCCCCGGCGGGACGGCGGGCCCGCGGCCGGCCAGGGTCAGGCGCAGGGTGTCCAGGGCGTGGGCCACCGCCGCGGCCGGTTCGTCCCCGGACGCCATGCCACTTCCCGGGGAAAGGCCGACCGCCAGGGTGGCGGCTTCCCCGGCGCAGTCCAGGGCCCCTTCCGGCCCCTCCCCCTCCACCGCGGCCGCGACGGCGGCGGCCACGGCAGCGGCCGCCGCCAGGGTCGCCGGCGCCGGCGCGGGGCCGTTGAAGTGCGCCGCCGCCGTGCGGACCAGGGCGACGGCATCCTGGACGAGCCATTCCAGGTCGTCCGGGCGGTTGATCAGGCCGGCCACCACGGCCCACAGGGCGGGTTCCAGCGGCGCGGGGGAATCGGGAGGCGGCGGCGGTCCCGAGGCCCCGGCGACGCGGGCGGATGGATCGCCTGGCGGGCGGGGCGCGGCAGCGGAACCCCTCGCGGCCAAGGGGGAAGCCGCGGGCTGCCCGGCGGGCTCCCCCTGGCCGGGGGCGGAAGGAGGCCGATCCGCGGCATCGAGGGCCGGTTCGACCCGGCCCTCATGGGCCGCCACCAACCGGGCCAGGGCCAGGAGGCGCCGTCCGGCCGGCCCGGCGGCGGGAGGAGGCGGGACCTTGAAGGCTGCAGCTCCAGACGGCGCCGCCAGGGCCCTGCGGCCCACCCCCTCTCCCCACAGGGCCGCCCCCAGGGCCGCCCGGATGCGCAGGCTCGTCGACCCTTCCACTGCCGGCCACGTCAACGCTCCATCCCACCTCGCCGCGGCCTTGTCCCCCCCGGGCCGGCAACCGGCCCAGGGGCCACCGCGCCCCACCGGCGGCACGGGGCCGGGGCTCGCCGGCCGGCGGCGCGGGGCCGGTGCGCGTCGTCGATTGGTGCTCGTCGTCGGTCCTTGTGGGCTTCGCTACGGGGTCGGGCCTTCCTCCCCGCCCCCTTCGCCTCCGCGACCCGCTTCATCCCAGCGGGCCCGGGCCGCCCGGATGGCGCCCCGGGTGAGGGCCGTGGCGTCGGTGGAACGGTCGCCCGGCGGCCGGCCGTAGATCCCCGCCGCCCCCTTGCCCATGGGGAAGGCGTGGGGCCGCAGGGTCGCCTTGAGGCGCGGGCGCGG
>DATCLH010000419.1:0-3489 GCA_036564035.1 Thermaerobacter sp. | reverse complement strand
CAGGGCGACCAGGCAACCGGCGAGCAGGGCCGGGATCAGGGCAGCGGGCGCCAGGTACACCGTGGCGCCGATGGCGCTGGCCAGGCCCCGCCCCCCCGGCCGAAACCGGCGCTGGGCCGGCCAGTTGTGGCCGGCCACCGGCGCCACGGCGGCGGCCACCAGCCACCAGCCGCCAACCCCCAGCCGGTCCATCAGGGCCACCGGCAGCAGACCCTTGGCAAAGTCGAAGGCGAAGACGATCAGGCCCGCGGCGGGACCGGCCTGGCGCCACGTGCCGGCGGTGCCGGGTTCGTCCCCCAGTTCGCGGGGCGAGGCCCCCCGCCGCCAGCGGACCAGGTATTCCGCGGGCAGCACCCCGCCCAGAAGATAGGCCAGCACGGGGATGACCCAGATCCATCCAGGGGCCGCCGGGGCGGACGGCCAGGCCATGGCGAATCCCCGCTCCATCTGCGCTCCCTCCTGCCCGGCAGGGGTTGCAGGCGCCGGCCGCCCCGGCCGGTTCCACCGCCCGGCCCCGCCTCGCTGCCTGCCGGCCGTCCCCGGTCCCCCGGGTCGGGCGGCCCAGCCCGCCGAGCCGGCCGGCACGTCAGGGGGACGGCCGCCGGCCCGGTTCCACCGGGTCCTTGGGCATCGGGTCGAGGGGTTCGGGTTCCGGCGACGCCCCGGGTGCGGGCCCCGTGCCGGCTGCGGCGGGGGTCTCCGGCGCCGGGCGCCCGGCGACCTCGGCCGGCTTGCGTACCCGGACGGCGGCGATGCGCAACCCCTCGCGCCGCTCCACGATGAAGGACCAGCCCTGGTGCTCGAACCCCTCGCCCACCTCGGGCAGCCGGCCCAGGTTGTAGAGGACGAACCCGGCCACCGTCTCGTAGTGGGGGCTGGCGGGGATGCCCAGGTCAAGACGCTCGTTGGCGTCCTCGATGGAGGTGTCGCCCTCCAGCACCCACTCGCTGGCCGCCACCTGGCGCCCGCCGGGCAGGCCGCCTCCCACTTCCCCGACGATCTCCTCCAGCAGGTCGTCCAGGGTGACCAGGCCCGCCACCCCGCCGTACTCGTCCACCACCACCGCCAGCCGGAACCGGTCCCGCTTCATCTCCTTCAGCAGGTCCAGGGCGAGCTTGGTCTCGGGGACGAACCGGACGGGGCGCATCAAGCCTTCCACGGTCTCCGGGCCGTCCCCTGCCAGGGCGGCCTGCAGCAGGTCCTGGGTACGGACCTGGCCGACGATGTCGTCGGGCCCCGTCCCCGTCACCGGGTAGTGCTGGTGGCCCGCCTGCAGGGCTCGTTCCACCGCCCGGGCCAGCGGCAAGTCCCGGGGCAGGGTGCGCATCTCCGGCCGGGGCACCATGACCTGGCGGACGATCCGGTCCCCGAAGTCGAAGACCCCTTCGATGAGCTGCTTCTCCTCCGATCGCAGGTCCTGGTGCTCGGCGACGTAGAAGCGGATCTCCTCCTCGGTCAAACCCCGCTCCTGGACGTCGACCCGGCCGCCCAGGGCCCGCACCACGAGGTTGGTCGAACGGGCCAGCAGGGTGGTGAAGGGCGCAGCGACCCGGGCCAGCAGGGCGATGGGCCGGGCCACCCGCAGGGCCAGCCCTTCGGGGTTCTGGAGGGCCAGGCGCTTGGGGGCCAGCTCGCCCAGCACCAGGGTGACGTAGGAGATCACCACCGTGACCGCCCCGACGGCCACCGAACCCGCCAGGCCCGGCCCCAGGCCGAGGCGCCGCAGCCAGGCGGCCACGGGCTGGGCCAGGGTGACGGCGGCGGAAGCGCTGGCCAGGAAGCCGGCCAGGGTGATGCCGACCTGGATGGTGGCGAGGAACCGGCTGGGGTCGGCCATCAGCCGCCGGGCCACCTGGGCCGCCCGGTGGCCCTCCTCCGCCAGCTGGTGGATGCGGGCGTCCCGGGCGGCGATGACCGCGATCTCGCTGGCGGCGAAGAAGGCGTTGACCAGAACCAGGACACCGATCCAAAGCAGCTCCGGCAAGACGCCGGCCACCGGCGAACCGCCCCCTTCCCCACCCGGCCCTGGCACGGCCCGGGAGATCTTCCTGCACGCGTGGTTTCTTCCAAAGAATATATCCGTCTTCCCCGCCGCCGGGGAGGGTGGGGCGGCCCGCGCCCCACCGCCCGTCCGAACCGGGGCGCAGACGCCGGGGAACCCAGCGGGCCGGGCCGGCAAGGGCAAAGAAACGGGCCGCGGGCGGCTCGCCAGCCGCCCGCGGCCCCGGTCGGAAACGAGGATCCCGGCGAGACCGGTCCGGCCTTCCCGGGACGTCCAGAGGGTCGGCGGGAAGCTCAAGGGGCCGGCCGGATCTCGGCCACCGTGCCGCCCTGGATCAGCACCTCGACCCGCTGGCCCAGCAGGCCCGCCAGGTCGATGCCCAGGAACAGGCCGTTGCCGCCCTGCAGGGCCAGCCGCCGGGGGTCGACGGGCAGGTTCACCACCCGGCCGTCGTCGAGGCGCAGCCGCAGGTGGAAGGTCCCGCCGACCTGCCCCTCCGCCCGGCCCGCACCGGCGGCCTGCCCCTGGCTGCCGGAACGGGCCTCCGCGCCGGCCTGCGCCTCCCCGCCCGCAGAACCCTGGGCGGAACCGGTCAGCGAGCCGAGAAGGCCCTCCAGGCCCGGGCTGTCCAGCAGCACGCCCTCCAGCCGGAGGCTCGCCTTGCCGGCCAGGACGCTTTGCAGGTCCACCGCCTGGGACGAACCGGCCGCCCCACCGGCCGCCCCGTCGCCCCCGCCGCCGCCCTGGCCGGCTCCCGCCGTCACCGTGGCCTGCCCCTGGGCGCCCGTCCTGACTTCAGACCCGGCCGCGGCCCCCAGGTCCTGGGGCAGGGTTCGTCCCACCCGTTCCGCGGCCCGCTCCAACATGGAGCGCCAGACTTCCAGGGGCAGCGGCGTGAGGGGCTGCAGGGCCGGCCCCGCCCCCGCCTCGACCCGGGCCTGGACGATCCCCAGGTCGAGGCAGATGGCCAGCGCCCGCTGCTGCTCCTCCGTCAGGGACGCCAGGCCACCGGCGGCCTCGCCCACGGCGCCGGCCAGATCGCCGGCCCGTTCCTGGACGTTCGGCTCCGGCACGTCCGCCCCCGCCTGGACGAGCCCCCGCACCAGGACGGTTGCCGCCCAGGCCAGGGTCGCCGGCCGCTCCGGCTGCAGGGCCCCGCCCGCCGTCAGGTCGCCGGCCTGCACCAGCCCGGCCCGGATCGCCGCCTCCACGCCGTCGCGGTAGGCCTGGGGAATGGCCGCGGCATCGGTCACCGCCTTGCCGTCCACCTCCAGGGTGGAACCGGCCGACCCCGCCACCCGGGCGGCCGCCTCTCCGGCGGTCCCGGTCGCGGCCGCCTCACCGCCCGCAGCCGGGCCGGCGGGTTCCGCCTGCGACCCCCGGGCCAGGGTCGTCTCCACCTTCTGCCACAGGGCGACGACCAGCCCCCGGATCCGCTGCCACAAGCCCAGCACGGGGCCCGGGGCCCCCTCGGCGCCCGCGGCGGG
>DATCLH010000418.1:0-4330 GCA_036564035.1 Thermaerobacter sp. | reverse complement strand
GAGGGCCTACTTCCGGCTGCGGGCGTAAGGCCGCGGGGTCCGCAGCCGCGGGGCGGCCATGGTGGCCGGCGGGTCGCTGGCGGGGAAGGTGCCCTCCACCACGTCGTCGTAGTCGAACCGGAACTCCTCCATGCCCCGGACCAGTTCGCCGGCGATGCGGGCCAAATCGCCGTCCAGCCGCCGGCGCGCCTCGGCGAACAGCTCGCCCTCTTCCGCGGCGATGTGCTGGTGAAGGGCCTCCGCCAGCCCGGCGATGAGGCCATCGAGGGAGCCCGCAGCCGGACCATCCATGCCGCCGGCGGGCGCCGGCGATCCGTTCCAGCCGCCGGCCGCCCGGGGGCCGGCGGTGCGGGAGCCGCCGGGGGGCCCGCCCAGGCCGTCGGCCGCCATCTCCAGGCGCCCCGCGCCGGGACCCGGGCCAGCGGCCGGCTCCGTGGCGGAACGGCCGCGGCCGTGGGCCGGGACGGCCCCTTCCACCCTCTGGCTGGCTTCCACGGCGGCGGCCAGCCGCTCGGCCAGTTCGTCCAGCCGGCGGTGTTCCCGGGCCCGGGCGGCCAGTTGCTGGGCCATCCCGCTGCCGCCGTAGAGGCGCAAGGCCGGATAGAAGGCCTCCTGCTCCAGGCGCCGGTGGGCGTCCAGCTCATCCATCAGCTGGGCCACCACGCCGGGGCGCTCCCCCGCCTCCGACCGCACCTGTTCCAGCAGGGACGCCAGCCGCCGGTGCTGCTCGTGGAGGATCTCCAGCGCCCGCTCCCCGGGCCCCTTGGTCGCCACGCCGTCGTCCACGGCCCATCCCCCCTTCGGTCAGCGCTAGTTTTTCCAACCCGGCCGCGGCTCTGCGCTGGAGCGCCCGGCCCCGGCGGTGCGCCAGGGCTCCGCCACCACGCCACCCTCCGGCCCTTCGCTGCCCGCCGGGCCCCCAGGGCGGTGCACTAAAAGGGGCCGGGAGGTCCCCGTGCCGGTGGCCTCCCAGAGACGCAATGCAACGGTCTGGTGAGCCGTGCGTGGAGCCAACGGGGTGTTTCCGGCATGTATGAGCCGCCAGCGTACCGGCCATACTGGAACGTGCCCGGGCACCAAAAGGAGGAAGCAGCTTGGTCGGCAAGATCAGGCCGCGCCGCGTCATCATGCCGTCCGACCTGGTGGGCCGGGAGGGCCCCAGCCGGCCCCGCTCCGGACCGGTGATCCACTACCGTCTGGACGAACCGGCAGCGGCCGCCGCCCATCCGGGGCCCGGGGTCCGGCCGGACCGGCCCGCCGATCCGGGGGCCGCGGGGGCCGCCGGCGACCGGCCGGTTCGTCCGAACCGGGCACGGAACCCGCGACATCCGTCATCGAAACCATCGGGAGGAGGAGGACAGATGCAGGAACCCATGACCCAGGGGGCCAGCCAGGCTTACGCGATGCCGGGTGCCCATCCCGCTGCCGGGGCGCCGGGATCCGGGACCGGGATGCCGGGCGGTCCCGGCGGCCAGCCGGCAGGGACCGGCACCGCACCCGGCGCTCTAGGCGGCCGGGTCGACTTCCAGCGCCTGAGCCCCCAGGAACAGCGCCAGGCCTTGTTGGAACTGGTGCGGGACGGGCGCAACGACGAGGAGATCGGGGCCATGTTCGGCCTCAGCCAGTGGCAGGTGCGCAACCTGCGTTACCGGCTGGGGATCAAGAAGGACCGGGGCGGGAACGTCCACCTGGAGCCCATCCGCATGCGGGGGGTGGAGGCGGCCGATCCGGTCGACGCCTTCGAGACCGGCGAGGGCCGGCCGCGCCTGGCCCTGACCCTGGAGGGCGAGTTCAGCGGGACTACCCTCGCCAGCTATCTCGAGGGCATCACCAGCTTCGTCGGCGCCGCGGGGGAGCGGCCCTTCCGGGTGCGGTGCTTCGTCTGCGAAGCCGGCGGCGACGAGGGCGACGACGACCGCTGAGGGGCGGCGGAAACGCCACCGGTGAATCCGGGGCCCCGGGGCCCATGGTCCCGGGGCCCCGGTGCTTGCCGCCGGCATCCTGGCCTGGAGCATCGCGGCCTGGCGGCCGATCAGCGGTCGCCGGTCCGGGCGCCGCCGGCCGCCGCCGTCGACCCCGCGGCTGGGCCGGGGGCCTCCGCGGCCGTCGCGGCCTCCTGTGGCGCCGGGTCGGCCGGCTCCGGGCCGGCCGGTTCGTCCCCGGGGACCGGCTCAGCCCCCTGGGTCCGGGCCCGTCCCGTGGGGCAGTCGGGCCGCAGGGCGCACAAATCGCAGCGCGGGTTGCGGGCGTGGCAGATCCGCCGCCCATGCCAGATCAGCCAGTGGTGGGCCCGGGACCACTCGGCCTCCGGGATCTTCGCCATCAGCTCCTGCTCGACCCGCTCGGGGGTGGTCCCGGAGGCCAGGCCGAGGCGGCGGGCCACCCGGAACACGTGGGTGTCGACGGCGATGGCGGGGATGCCGAAGGCGTTGCTCAGCACCACGTTGGCGGTCTTGCGGCCGACGCCCGGCAACTGGACCAGCTCCTCCCGGGTCGCCGGCACCTCCCCGCCGTGCCGCTCCACCAGGATGCGGCACAGGGCCAGGAGGTTGCGGGCCTTGTTGCGCCAGAGGCCGATGGTGCGGATCATCGAGCCCAGCTCGTCCTCGCTGAGCTCCAGCATCGCCTGGGGCGTCGGGCAGCGGGCGAACAGGGCCGGGGTCACCTGGTTCACCGCGGCGTCGGTGGTCTGGGCCGAGAGGACCGTGGCCACCAGCAGTTCAAAGGGCGTGCGCCAGTGCAGGGCCGTGGTGGCCTGGGGGTACATGCGGGCCAGGGTTGCCCGGATGCGGGCGATGCGGGCCCGCTCGGCCTCAGCCGGCGGCTCGGCGCCCCCGGGGGCGCCAGGGACGGCCACCGCCTTGGGGGGCTGCCCCTTCCGCGGCGCCCGGGGGCGGCGGGTGGACGTTCTCGCGCCGGTGCCGGGCCGGCGGTCCCGGCCCGGGGTGGCTCTCGGCTCCCCGGCGGCGGGCGCCTTCGTATCGTGGCGGTCTTCGGGCGATGGACGAGGGTTCACGCGCCGTCACCGCCGCCTAGCCTACCACGATGGGGACGAACCGGGTAGACCCGGGGCCCGGGGCCCTCACGCCAGCCGCCGCCCCAGTTCCTCCGCCAGCTGCCGGGCCACCGCCGCCCGCCCGCTGACCAGGCGTCCGTGGGGACACCACAGGGGCTCGTCCGGTGCCCAGACGGGCTCCGCCCCGGTCCGGCGGGGCAGCCGGTAGCGGGGGACGAACCCGGCCGGGGGCTCCGCCAGGGCGCGGAACTGCATGCCGCTGGCCCCGACCTGCAGCAGCCACCCGGAGGGCGCGGCCAACCCGGGGGGCGCGGCAAGGTCGTGGGGCCGGCCCCCTCCCCGGCCCTCCGGGAGGGAAGCTGTCGCGGTCCCGGGGAGCCGCTCCCAGCGGGCGGCATCGTCCCCACCCGCCCCGGCCCCTCCCCCCGGCGCCGGGCCACCGGCTCCCGCACCCGCCAGCTGGGCCAGCAGCCGCTCGAGGGTCGCCTCCACCCGGGCGGGCGGGATGAAGAAGAGGGATAGGGGATTGGACGGGTCGTTGGGGGCCGTCAGGCTCGCCGTGGCCAGGCATACGGGGCCGGCCGCCATAGAGCCCGGGGACGGCGATGAGGCGGCGGGGCCTTGGGGGGAAGACGCGCCCGGCAGGGCCGCCGGGCCCTCGCCGGCCGGGGCCGGTTCGGTGCTGGCTCCGTCCCCGGGCCCGTACACCGGGACGGCCAGCAGGTGGAGCCAGGCATCGAAGCCGCCGGGCGGCTGGACCGCCTCCCGCCCCGCCGCAAGGGCCTCGCGGGCCGCCTGCCGGCCGTGTTCGTCCGGTACCGGCCCCGACCCTGAGCCGGGATGGATCGCCGTCACCCTGGCACCCCCTCCGGCCGCGGTGGCCGGCCCGGGACCGGAACCCCGGCACCGGCCACCTGCGCGCCCCTCGGACTCGTCGCCGGCCACCCGTCGCCGGCAAGACCATCAACCGCATTGTACCGCACCCGCGGCCGGAGACAGGACCGGCCGCAGGAGAACCGCCCCCCGGCGGACCATGGGAAGGAGGGATGGCCGTGCCGGGGTCGCCGGTGGCATCCAGCTGGAACGGATGGGCCTCCCTGCCCCTTCTGGTGGCGGCGGTGCTGATCGGCCTGGCCGTGGCCGGCGCCGCCCTGTGGCTCGGGCGGGGCCTGATCGTCGATCGCCTGACCGACCGCACGGTCCGCCGGCTGCTGCGCGAGCCCTACCGGGAGAACCTTTGGGACCTGGCCGTCGGCATGCACCGGATCCCGCCGGCCCTGCTGCTGGAGCTGGAGTTGCGGGCCGACAAGGGGG
>DATCLH010000417.1:0-2112 GCA_036564035.1 Thermaerobacter sp. | reverse complement strand
TGAACCGGAGCAGGCCGCGGCGGTCCGGGCCCAGGTGGAACAGGGCCTTGAGGACCTGCCGGCCGTGGTCGTCGCCACCTTGCCGGGCCTGCTGGAGATCATCCGGCCCGACGCCACGAAGGAGGCGGCCCTCGCCGAGCTGTGCCGGCTGCTGGGGGTACCCCGGGAACGGGTCATCGCCGTCGGGGACGGCGAGAACGACCTGGGGATGATCCGCTGGGCGGGGCTGGGGGTCGCCGTGGCCAACGCCCGGCCCGAGGTCCGGGCGGCCGCCCGCCTGGTCATCGGACACCACGCCGACGAGGGGGTGGCCCGGTTCCTCCAGGCGGTGGTCGCCCGGCGGGGACGCGGGCCGGCGCCCCAGGGGCCAGGGCCCCAGGGGCGCCACGATTGAAGGAGGTGGCAGGGGTGGAGGTCGCAACCCGCCGTGGCCTCCCCGGGCCGGACCGGCCCGCCGCGGCGCCGTCCCGCCCCCGGGACTGGCGCCACGAGTCGCCGGCCCTGCGGGAGGCCGCCGTCCGGGTCGCCCTGGGCCAGCAGCCGCCCGAGGTGTGGTTCCGCGGCGGCACGGTGCTCAACGTCTACACCGGCCGGTGGGAACCAGCCGAGGTGTGGGTGGCCGGCCCCCGCATCGCCTACGTCGGTCCGGAGGAACCCCGCCCGGGCCCGGACACCCGGGTGGTCGATTGCCGGGGACGTTACCTCGTTCCCGGTTATCTGGAGATCCACGCCCACCCCTTCCAGCTCTACTCCCCCCGGGCCCTAGGGGCCGCCATCGCCCCCCGGGGCACGACGACCCTGGTCAGCGACACCTTGTTGCTGGGCCAGATCCTGGGGCCCCGCCTGGCCGAGGCCCTGGACGCCGGCCTGGTGGCTCCGGTGCGGGACCTGTGGGGCTTGCGGGTCGCCCCCCAGACGATGACCCCCGAACGGGCCGGCCTCCTCCCCGGCGCCGCGGCGGGCACCCCATGGCCGGCGGCTGATGGCGCCCCCGGCCCCCACGCCCCGGCCGGGCCGGAGGACGGGGGTGACGGGGCCCGCCCGGCCGGCGCCGCCGACTTCGCGGCCGCCTACGGGATGCCGGTGGAACAGGGCATCGCCCTGCTCCATCACCCCCGGATCGTGGAGATCTTCGAGTGGACCAGCTGGGCCGGTACCCTGCGCCGGGGGGAGCCGCTGCCGTCCGTGCTGGCCGCCGGCCTCGCCCGGGGCCTGCCGGTGGACGGCCACGCACCGGGCGCCTCGGCGCGCACCCTGGCCGCCCTGGCCGCCGCCGGGGTCGGCGACTGCCACGAGAGCATCCGGCCGGAGGAGGTCCTGGAGCGGGTGCGGCTCGGCCTGTTCGCCATCCTCCGCCACAGCTCCCTGCGCCCCGACCTGCCCGAGCTGGTGGCCGCGGCCCGGGAGGCCTTCGCCCAGGGATACGGCCACCGGCTGGCCCTGACCACCGACGGCCCGACGCCGGACATGGTCCAGGAAGGCTTCCTCGACCTGGCCCTGCGGGTGGCCATGGCCGGGGGGCTTCCGCCCGAGGCGGCCTACCGGATGGCCACCGTCAACCCGGCGATGTACCTGGGCCTGGACCGCTACCTGGGCGCCATCGCCCCCGGCCGGCTGGCCGACGTCAACGTGCTGGCCCGCCCCGACGACCCGGTGCCCGTGGAAGTCTGGATCGACGGCCGGCCCGTGGCCCGGGAGGGGCGCTTGCTGGAGGAACCGGCCCCCCTGGATTGGGCCGCCCTGGGGCTGGGCCCCCGGCGGCTGGCCGGCGCCGGCGCCGCCGTCCGCGCAGCCCTCAAGCGGCCGGTGCCCACCCGAGCGGGCGCCCCGGCCCCGGCGGCGGCGAAGGCCGATGCCGGAGCCCGGATCGGGGGCGAGCCGGGCGCGCCGGCCCAAGCCGGAGGAACGAAGACGCCAGGGGCACCCGGGGCCCGGCGGCGTGCCGCGGAAGGCCGCGCCGCCGAAGGGGCTGGTGACACGCCGAACCGGGTGCGCCTGCCCGTGATCCGCCTGCTGAACGCGGTGATCGGCCGGCTGGAGGAGCGGGAGCTGGAGCTCGATCCCCGGGGGCTGCCGGTTCTTCCGCGGGAGGACGACCTGCTCTTCGCCGCC
>DATCLH010000416.1:0-2152 GCA_036564035.1 Thermaerobacter sp. | reverse complement strand
TGGCCGCCGCCGTCACCGCCGAGCTGATCGCGGCCGGTTGCCCCGTGGTGGTCCAATTCCCCCAGTCCCTGGCCAGCAGCCGGCGGCCCCCCGTGGGGACCCTGGTCCGGTCCCTGGCCGTTCCCTACCTGCGCCATTACTGGGCGCTGCGCCGGTACGTGGCCGTCGTCCCTGGGGTTGAACTGGCGCGGTTCGTGGAGCGGGCGCCCGAGCCGCCGGTCAAGGTCTCCGCCCTGGGGGACGCCGCCACCTTGCGCCCGCTGGAGCAGCGGATCGTCCAGCGGTACGGCGCCATCCTGCGCCTGACCCATTCCGGCCCCGGCAGCTTTGACCTGCTGCCGCCGGGGATCCATAAGGCGGCAGGGCTGGAGCGGCTGGCCGCGCACCTTGGCATCCCCCGCGAACAGGTGGTGGCGGTGGGGGACAACGACAACGACTGCGAGATGCTGCGCTGGGCGGGGTTAGGGGTGGCCATGGGCAACGCCCATCCGGACGTCAAAGCGGTGGCCGACTACGTGACGGCGACTAACGGCGAAGACGGGGTGGCACGGCTCATCGAGGAGGTCCTGTTGAGGTCGTCCTGAAGGAATCAAGGGCGCAGGGAGGACGGCGGTCCCGGCACCGCCCCGGCCTGGGATCCGTCCCCGGCTCCGGCCGGTTCTCCGGGTTGGAAGGGAACGAAGGCGCCCGCCGTGGCGCCGGCATGCCGCCACCGCGCTGCCACCATGACGCCGGCATGAAAGCCGAGAACCGGCGAAAAAAGCAGTACAATCGCCTTGGTGGGCACGGGACAGGCCTGCAGGGGCCTGGCCCTGGGGCAGGGCAGCCTGCCGGATCGGCGGTGTTCCGCCGGGGCGGCGGCCGGCTTCGGGTTCCGCCGTCGCCCGGTCCGGCGGCCCTTGCGAGGGGCCGGCGGGTGCAGGTTCCACCCGCCCACCGTCCATCCTAGACGCCGGAGGCGTGTCGCCGTGGCCGAACCCCACTGGAGCCGCCAGCTGATCTTCGCCGTGGCGGGCAACCCCGCCGTGACCCGCTTTGTCACCCGGTACGGGATGCGCCTGGGCGCGTCCCGCTTCGTCGCCGGGGAAGATCTGGAGTCCGCCCTGGACGTGGCCCGCCAGCTGAACCAGGAGGGCTTCCCCCTGGCCATCCAATTCCTGGGCGAGCACGTGACCCGGGCTGAGGCGGCGGCCGAAGCCGTCGAGGAATACCTGCGGCTGCTGGCCGCCCTGGAAGAACGCGGCATCGACGCCTACATCTCGATCAAGCCCAGCCAGATGGGCCTTGAGGTGGACGAAGAGCTGGCCTATGCCAACTGCCGCCGCATCCTGGAGCGGACGGCGGCGGTGGGCCGGTTCGTCCGGATCGAGATGGAGGACTCGCCCTACACCGAGAAGACCCTGCGGCTCTACCGCCGGCTGCGGGAGACCTTCGGCACCCGGGATGTGGGGATCGTACTCCAGGCGTACCTGTACCGCTCGGCCAAGGATCTGGAGGCGCTGGCGGACCTGGAGCCCAACATCCGCTTCGTCAAGGGGGCGTACAACGAGCCGGCGTCGGTGGCCTATCCCGACAAGGCCGACGTAGACCGCAACTACCGGCAGCTGGTGCAGCGGCACCTGGAGCGGGGGCACTACGCGGCCATCGCCACCCACGACGACCGGCTGATCGAGGAGCTCCTGCAATTCATCGAGCAGCGGGGCATCCCCCGGGACCGGTTCGAGTTCCAGATGCTCTACGGCATCCGGCCCCAGCTGCAGCGGCAGATGCGGGACCGCGGCTACAAGATGCGGGTCTACATCCCCTACGGGCGCGACTGGTACGGGTATTTCGTGCGCCGCCTGGCCGAGCGCCCCGCCAACGTGGGGTTCGTGCTGCGGAGCCTGATCCGGGGCTAGGGGGCGGGGGTGCGGAAGCGGGAGGCCATTTCCTTTTTTTTGAAGAACCGGGAGGAACGATGACCCCGGAGCGAGAAGAGATCCCCAGCCGGCGGCCATCGCAGGGTGGCCGGGCTGGCAAGGGCGCCCTCATCATCCCCGGGTCCTGATCAGCGTCCTTCTCGGCGGCTCCGGGCCGTGGAAGGTGCCGCCGGCGGCGTCGCCGTCAGGGACCCCCAGTGCAGCCATCGTGGCCGTGTCGCAGGGCCCAGGTG
>DATCLH010000415.1:0-2200 GCA_036564035.1 Thermaerobacter sp. | reverse complement strand
CGCGACATCCCGCTGGACGATCCGGCCACCTTCGAGGCGATGAGCCGGGGCGACACCGCCGCCATGTTCCAGGTGGAGTCGTCGGGCTTCACCCAGATGCTGCGCGCCCTGCGGCCGTCCAGCATCGAGGACCTGATCGCCGCCGTCGCCCTGTTCCGGCCCGGCCCCCTGGGCTCCGGCATGGTGGACGACTTCATCAAGCGCAAGCACGGCCAGGTGCCGGTGGAATACCCCCACCCGTGGCTGGAGCCGATCCTCAAGGAGACCTACGGCACCATCGTCTACCAGGAGCAGGTCATGCAGATCGCCAGCGTGATGGCCGGCTTCACGCTGGGCGAGGCCGACCTCTTGCGCCGGGCCATGGGCAAGAAGAAGCCCGAAGAGATGCAGAAGCAGCGGGAGAAGTTCCTGGCCGGGGCCGCGGCCAAGGGCATCGACCGCCAGCTGGCCGAGCACATCTTCGACCTGATGGAGTACTTCGCCGGGTACGGGTTCAACAAGAGCCACTCGGCCGCCTACGGCTACCTGGCCTACGTGACGGCCTACCTCAAGACCCACTACCCGGCGCCCTACATGGCCGCCACCTTGAGCAGCGTGATGAGCAACTCCGACCGGGTGGCCGAATACATCGCCGAGTGCCGGCGCCTCGGGATCCCGGTGCTGCCGCCCGACGTCAACCAGAGCCAGGCCCGCTTCACCGTGGTGGCCGACCCCGCGGCGCCGGGCGGCCAGGCCATCCGCTTCGGCCTGGCGGCGGTGAAGAACGTGGGTTACGGCGCCATCGAGTCCATCGTGGCGGCCCGGGAGCAGGGGGGACCCTTCCGCTCCCTGGACGACTTCTGCCGGCGGGTCGACCTGCGCCAGGTCAACCGGCGGGCCCTGGAGAGCCTGATCAAGGCCGGGGCCTTCGACAGCCTGGGCCAGCCCCGGGCCCGGCTGGTGGCGGGCCTGGAAGAGGTGATGAACCGGGCCCAGCGCTGGCAGAAGGAGCGGGAGACGGGCCAGGTGTCCCTGCTCGACCTCTCGGCGGCGCTGGCCGGGGCTGCCGGCGGGAACGGAACCGGCGCGGGCCGGAGCGGGACGGGGCGCGGCCGGGGCCGGCGACCGGCGGTGGAACCGGCCGGGGCGGCGGCTGCGGCAGGCGCCCGGCCACCGGCCGCCGAGGGGGCCGAGGGAGGACCCGCCGGGGGTGGGCCGGGCGCCGAGGCCGGCCTGCTCTGGGCGGGCGAGCTGGAGACGACGGAACTGCCGCCGGTGGAAGAGTGGCCGCCCAACCGTAAGCTGGCCATGGAGAAGGAGGTCCTCGGCCTCTACCTCTCGGGGCACCCCCTGGCCCACTACCAGCGGGAGCTGGCCCGGCGGGTGACGGCCACGACCCGCCAGCTGGCGGAGAAGGAGGACGGCGCCCGCGTCCAGGTGGGCGGGCTGGTCCAGGGGGTCCGCCGCATCACCACCCGGGGCGGCGAGCTGATGGCCTTCGTCCAGCTGGAGGACCTGCAGGGAACCGTGGAGGTGGTGGTCTTCCCCCGGACCTACGCCGAGGCGGCGGAGGCCCTGCAGGAGGACGCGGTGATCGTCGTGCGGGGCCGGGTCGACCGGCGGGAGGAAGAAGACCCGCCCAAGGTGGTGGCGGAGGAGATCTGGCCGCTGGTCACCGGCAAGCGGCTGGTGGTCGCCCTGCCGGCCGGCGGCCCGGACGCCGTGGAGGGCGTGCTGGCCCGGGTGCGGGGCGCCTGCCAGCGCCACCCGGGGACGTCACCGGTGGTGCTGGTCTTCCCCGGCCGCGGCCATGCCCTGCAGGTCGACGCCCAGTACTGGGTGACGCCGCGGGCGGAGCTTTTGCAGGAGCTGGCCCGGGTGGTGGGCGACGACGGCTTCTTCCTGGACGACCACTGAGAACCCCTGAGCCTCGTGGCGGCCTGGGGCGGGGGCCCCGGGCGACCTGGACAGCAACGCAAGATCCGACCGGTAGCCATGCGTGGAAGGGCGGTGCGGAAGAACCAGCGGAAAGATGGCACGAACGAACCAAAGGATGCGAACCGGAGGCCGGCGACCGCCCTGTCTCCCGCGGGGCGGCCCGGCCGGGCGGCGGGAGAGGAGGGAACGGGTTGGCGGAGCGAGCGGCGAAGGTGCCGGATCCGGTTCGCCTGCGGGTGGACCACCGGGCGGAGGTGATCCGCCGCCTGGAGCGGCGGGGCGT
>DATCLH010000414.1:0-2132 GCA_036564035.1 Thermaerobacter sp. | reverse complement strand
ATCACCAACGTGTACGGTTCCATTGGGCTGACCAACTTCGGCTACCTGGACAAGGTGAAGCTGGGCGTCATCGAACGGTTGAACAACGAGAAGGCTCAGGGGCGGGTCCAGACCTTCCTGGACGACCTGGTGGCCGGAGTGGCGGCAGCCGCTGCGGCCCGGATCGCCCACAACGAGCCGTGAGGGGCCGGGGGATGCCTTGAGGGGCCCCTTGGGGCCGCGGTCCCAGGACGGGGCGGCGCCGCGGATCCAGGCGGCGGCCACGGATCCGGGCGGCAGCCGGGGGAGGCCGCGGCGAAGCCCTGGGGCGAACATGGGATGATGCCGCGGCGGCCCGACGGCGAGGGCGGGCCCAGGACGCGGGTCCCGCGCAGCGGCCTCCGGGGGCACGGGACGGACGCGGGATCCGGCCGAGGGCGGTGGCCTACAAGCTCCTCGGCCCCCCGGATCGCGAGCGTGGGACGGACCCGGGGTCCGGCCAAGGGGTGGGGCGGTGGACGGGGTGCGGCAGGGGCCGGTGGACGGAGCAAGGCAGGGGGCGGCGGTTCGGCCGGTAGACGACGCTGCGGTGAAGCGCCCGGCGGGGTTCCGGCGCGGATTTGCCGCGGGATCCGTCGAGGAGCTTCGGGGCGCACCGGCTGCCGGCGTCACCGGCCGGCGCGAAGGCTCCGGCGAAGGGGGGCCCGGTGGTTCCGCCGGCGGGGGCGCAGGACCGCGGGGGGCGTGGCCCGGCGGTTCCGACGGTGGGGGCGAAGGGCCGCGCGGACCGCGGCCCGACGGTGCCAACGGTGGGGGCGGAGAGCGAGGCGAAGCGTCACCCGACGGTTCCGCTTACGGGCCCGAAGGGCCGGGTGACGGGCCGCCCGCCATCCTCCTGGTTGGTCCGGGCCGGGCCGGCGGGGCCCTGGCCCGGGGCTGGCACCAGGCGGGTTGGCCGGTCGCCTGGGTCGCCGGCCGGCGGGAGGAGGCGGCCCGCCAGCTGGCCCAGCAGGTGGGCGGGCGGTCCCTGGCCTGGGACCGGCTGCGACGGGAGGGGCTTCCCGGCCCATGGCCCGAAATCCTCGTGCTGGCCGTGGCCGACCGGGCCATTGGGCCGGTGGCGGAGGAACTGGCCCGCGTCCTGGAAGGCGTGCCGCCCGCGGCCCGGCCGCGGTACGCCCTGCACCTGAGCGGGGCCCTGGGGCTAGAGGTGCTGGCGCCCCTGGCCCGGCTGGGCCTGGCCACCGAGGTGTTCCATCCCCTGCTGCCCCTGCCAGGCGGTCCCGCCGCCGGGCGGGACCGCCTGGCAGGAGGGTACGCCACGGTGGTGTACGCACCGGGCCAGAACCGGGCCCCGGTGGGCCCGGTTCTGGCCCGGGCGCTGGGGGCCACCCCCATCCTCTGGCCCGGCGCCACGGCCCGCCAGCTGGCCCTCTACCACGCCGCCGCCACCCTGGCGGCCAACGGCGTGACCGCCCTGCTCTGGGCTGCGGAGGCGATGCTGCGGCTCTCCGGGTTCCCCGGCCCATCCCCGGTCCCGCCGCCTGGCCAGGTGCCGGTGCGTCCCGGTGGTTCTAAGGCCCCGGCGCCAGCCCTGGCACCGGCCCCAGACCCGGCACCGGCGGCGGCCGCCGGAGGGGCTCCCGTGTCCCCGGGTTCTGGCCCGGCCCCGGCCCGGCCCGGGCCAGGCCAGCCACCCTTCACCCCCGCCCCGGGCCGGGCGCCCGGTCGGACGCCGGTTCTTCCCGGCGGGTCGCCGGCCCCGGCGCCGGCGCCCGGTCCGGCGCCGGCCCACCCCCAGGCGGCGCCGTCCCCCGGGCCGGGTCCGGGCCCACTGCTCAGCCTGGCCGCCGCCGCCCTGGCGGCGGTGGCGGAGCGGGGACCCCTGGAGGCCCTGACCGGGCCCATTGCCCGGGGCGACGTGGCCACGGTGCGGCGCCATCTGGAGGCCCTCGAGGCCTTCGAGGCCGTGGAGGCAACGGGGGCGGGCGACCGGCCCGATGCTGCTCCGGCCCTGGCGGCCGGCCGCGCAAGCCCGGCCACGGGCCTGGCTCCTCACGGCGACCGGTCAGAAGCCGCCGCGGAGCCGGGCACCGGTAAGGTCGAAAGGTGCGCGGCGCCACCGGGGGCCGGCGGGTCCACCGGCGCCGATC
>DATCLH010000413.1:0-1774 GCA_036564035.1 Thermaerobacter sp. | reverse complement strand
CGGTAAACCTGCGGGTCCCGCGGCCAGCGGTCGCCGCCGCGGGACCGGGCGTGCGCCCGCGCCGGAGCTGATCCGGCGCGTTAAGCGCTTGCTTCTTGGGCGTCCCAAGCGGACCGACGAGGACCAGCTCGAGCGGCTGCCGGTGCTGACCGGGCTGGCCGTGTTCTTCAGCGATGCCCTCTCCTCCGTGGGCTACGGCCCCGAGGAGATCCTCTTCGTCCTGGCCGCGGCGGGCAGTGCGGGCATGGCCTACGGGCTCACCGTGGCCGCCGCCATCGTGCTGCTGATCCTCATCGTCTCGTCGTCGTACATCCAGATCATCCACGCCTACCCCGCCGGCGGCGGGGCCTACACCGTCGCCCGCGAGAACCTGGGGGAGATCGCCGGCCTCGTTGCCGCCGGCGCCCTGCTGGTCGACTACCTGCTGACCGTGGCGGTGTCGGTGGCCGCCGGCGTGGGTTCGCTGGCCGCGGGCGTGCCGGCCCTGCGAGGTCACGAGACGGCCCTGGGCGTGATCGCCGTGCTCATCCTGATGTGGCTGAACCTGCGCGGCGTCCGCGAGTCGGGTACGGCCGTGGCCATTCCGGTTTACGGGTTCGTCCTGGTGATGGGTGGGCTGGTGGCTGCCGGGCTCGTTCAGCTGGCCTGGGGCGCCTGGCATCCGGGGGTCGACCCGGCCCAGGGCCTGCGGTTGGCCCATCTCCCCTGGGCGGGGGCCGGCGTCAGCTGGTTCCTCCTGCTCCGGGCGTTCGCGTCGGGGACCGCTACGCTGACGGGACTGGAGGCGGTGGCCAACGGGGTCAAAGCCTTCCGCCAGCCCGAGGCCCGCAACGCGGCCCGGACGATGGCCCTCGGCCGGACCCTGCTGGCCGTCCTCTTCGCCGGGTTGATGGTTCTGGCCACCGGATTGCACGTGGTGCCGCGGGAGGGGGAGACGGTCCTCAGCCAGATGGCGCGGGCCGTGTTCGGCGGCGGCGTGGTGTACTACGCCGTCGTGGTGGCGACGATGGTCATCCTGCTGCTGGCGGCCAACACGGCCTTCGCCGGCTTCCCGCGCCTGCTGGCGATCCTGGCCCGGGACGGCTACGTCTCCCGCCGCTTCGCCAACCTGGGCGACACCCTGGTGCACAGCCTGGGCATCATCCTGCTGGCGGCCGCCGCGAGCCTGCTCCTGGTCCTCTTCCGCGGCAACACCCACCGGTTGATCCCCCTTTACGCCGTGGGCGTCTTCACCGCCTTCACCCTGTCCCAGACGGGGATGGTCGTCCACTGGCTGCGGGAGCTGCGGGCGCGCCGGGAAGCGGCCGCCCAGCAACGGGCCGCGGCGGGCAGCCGGCGGAAGGCCGCGCCCCGGTTGGGCGCCGCCGTCGGGACCCCGCGCCCGGCCGGTCACGGGGAGGCCGGCCGGCAGGGGGGCGGGGAGCCCCGGGCCATGGTCTCCACCACGGCCTCGGCTCCCACCACCGCCGTCCACGGAGGGCAGCGCCCGGTCGCCGGCCCCGGCCGGGGGATCGCCGCGGCCACGGCGGGGGCGGGGGATGACCACGGGACCCGGGTGCGCCGGTGGGGTCGACCCGGCCGGCCCAGCCTGCCCGGGCTGGGCCTCCTCTGGCCCCTGGCGATCAACGGCCTGGGGGCGGTCGCCTGCGCCGTCGTGCTGGCCGTCGTGGTGATCACCAAGTTCGCCCTGGGCGGCTGGGTGGCGGTGCTGCTGATCCCGGTGCTGGTGGGCTACTTCCTGTCTGTGCGCAACTACTACCGGCGCTTCCTGGAC
>DATCLH010000412.1:0-2165 GCA_036564035.1 Thermaerobacter sp. | reverse complement strand
GGCGGGGCTGGAGGTGGAGGGCTTCTACGACGAGACGGGCGCTCCCCTGTCCGGGCAGAGCCGGCGGCTGGTGGTGGTGGGGCGGAAACTGCCGGCGGCCGGCCCGGCAGGGGACGGCGGGGTGGAGGGCCGCCTGCCGCGCGCCCTGGTGCCGGATGGCGGGGTGGAGGGCCGCCCGCTGCGCGCTCTGGTGCCGGCGGCCCTGGCGCAGTTCCTGCGCCTCTACCATGACGGTCGCTTCTTCGAGGGCCATGAGGTGCTGGAGGAAGCCTGGCACCGCACCCGCAGCGACTTCTACCACGGGCTGATCATCCTGGCGGCCGCCTTCGTGCGGCGGGACCGGGGGACCCCGCGGGGGGTGCGGCGGAACCTGGCCAAGGCGCGCCGGTACCTGGAGAAGTACCGCCCCCACTACCTGGGCCTGGACGTGGACGCCATCCTGGCGTTCATCGACCGGCAGATCCCGGCGGTGGAACGGGCCGGCGATCCAGAAGGCGAGGCCCTGCGCCGGCTGGTGCCGGACCTGCCCCTGCCCGTTCATCCGGGATGGGTCCGGGGCGACGAGCCGGAATGGGAGGACGGCTAAGGGGCGAGGCGCCGGGGTAGGAAACGACGTGCCAAGGAGGGACAAGCCCGATGGTGAAGCCTGGTGATCAGGCCCCCGACTTCACCGCCGTGAACGATCGGGGCGAGACGGTACGGCTGGCCGACTTCCGGGGCCGGAAGGTGGTCCTGTACTTCTACCCCAAGGACGACACCCCCGGTTGCACCCGGGAGGCCTGCAGCTTCCGGGACGACTACAGCCAGCTGCAGCAGGCCGGGGCGGTGGTGCTGGGGGTCAGCCCGGATCCGGTGGAATCCCACGTCAAGTTCCGGGACAAGTACGGCCTGCCCTTTCCCTTGCTCTCCGATCCCGACCACCAGGTGGCCGAGGCCTACGGCGTGTGGAAGGAGAAGCGCATGTACGGCCGCACCTACTGGGGCATCGAGCGCACCACCTTCGTCATCGGTGAAGACGGCCGCGTGCTGGCGGTGATCCGCGGCGTCAAGCCGGAGGAACACCCCCGGCGGGCGCTCAAGGCGCTGGGCGTGGCGTAGCGGCCGGAGCGCCGAGGGGTGCCGTCACGGCCGGAGCGGGCGAGGGGCGCCGCCCACCGGCGCACCCCTCACCGGCGTCAGCCCCTACGACCTTGCTGGCGAAGGGTGTCGATTGCTAGGATGGTGATCGACGGTCAGGGGAGCAGCTGGTGACTGGTGTCGCCCCTGGTCTTCAAAACCAGTGGGGGATGGCGATACCGTCCCCGGTGGGTTCGATTCCCACATGCTCCCGCAAGGCTTGAAGGGCCATACCAGGTGAGGGTATGGCCCGCCAATCCTTGCGGGAGCATGTGGGAATCGAACCCACCAGGGACGGTCTTTCCGTCCCCCACTGGTTTTGAAGACCAGGGGCGACACCAGTCACCAGCTGCTCCCCTGACCGCCGAGCACCATCCTAGCAGTCGACACCTTTCGCCAGCAAGGCCGTAGGGGCTGCCGCCGGTGAGGGCCGCGCCGGTGGGCGGCGCCCCTCGCCCGCTCCGGCTGCGCTGGCAATCGTGGCCCTGCGTGGGCGGCCCCTACGCCACACCCAGCGCCTTCAGCGCCCGCCGCGGGTGTTCCTCCGGCTTGACGCCGCGGATCACCGCCAGCACCCGGCCCTCCTCGTCGATGACGAAGGTGGTGCGCTCGATGCCCCAGTAGGTCCGGCCGTACATGCGCTTCTCCTTCCACACGCCGTAGGCCTCGGCCACCTGGTGGTCGGGGTCCGAGAGCAGGGGGAAGGGCAGGCCGTACTTGTCGCGGAATCGGACGTGAGACTCCACCGGATCGGGGCTGATCCCCAGCACCACCGCCCCGGCCTCTTGCAACCGGCTGTGGTCGTCCCGGAAGCTGCAGGCCTCCCGGGTGCAACCGGGCGTGTCGTCCTTGGGGTAGAAGTAGAGCACGACCTTGCGCCCGCGGAAGTCGCTCAGGCGCACGGCCTCGCCGCGGTGGTCCAGCAGGGTGAAGTCGGGTGCCGTGTCGCCGACCTTCGGCATGATGGGACCTCCTTCCACTGGGCCAAACTGCTAAGCTAAGGGCAACGTCACTGGGCAACGTCGCAGGGCAACGGCCGGCCCCTGGGC
>DATCLH010000411.1:0-1883 GCA_036564035.1 Thermaerobacter sp. | reverse complement strand
GCCCAGGGGGGCGCCGCGGTTGACCGCCCAGGCGCTGGGCGTTGGCCGTCCAGGGGGACCACCGGAGGGCGTCGAATTGGGCTATCGTAGAAGCCGTGGGAAGCCGTGGGGGCCCTCCCGCGAGGGCCCGCGGCCGCGGGGAGGGGACACGTTGGCCCGGGAGGAACGGAATCGGCGGGGGACAGGCCCTGCCGGTCGGGGGGCAACCCGGCCGGCCCAGGGGCGCGGCGTGCCGGTCGAGCCCCGGGGCGCTGCGCTGCCGAGGGGTTCTGCGCCCCAGAACGCCGTGATGCCGCAGCACGGCGGCCGGGTGCCGAACGGTCCCGGGGCCGCGCCCAATGGCATGCCCCGCGCCGCCCGCCCGCCGCGAAACGGCCGCACCCTGGCCGCCCAGGGGGTGGCCACGGCCACCCTGCTGATCGCCCTTCTCACCGCCGGCAGCCGGGTCCTGGGCTTTTTGCGGGAGGCGATCTTCGCCTCGGTCTTCGGCGCCAGCCCCGAGCTGGACGCCTTCCTGGTCGCCCAGGGGGTGCCGAACCTGATCCTGGGGCTCGTCTCCACCGCCATCGCCACCGCCGCCACGCCGGTGCTGGCGGGGTATGTGGCGGCCGGGCGCCGGGACCAGGCGGTGCGGACCTTCAACTGCCTGGCCCTTGGGGTGCTGGCCTTCGTCGTGCCGGGCCTGGCCCTGCTGGGCGTGGTGGCGGAGCCCCTGGTGCGGCTCATGGCGCCCGGGTTCGACCCCGGGCAGGTCCGCCTGGCCGCCGGGCTGACCCGGGTCCTCCTCATCGCTTCCTTATTTGTAACGCTGATGAACCTGCTGACGGGGCTGCTCCACGCCCACCGGCGCTTCACCGGGCCGGCCTTCACCGGCATCCCCTTCAACCTGGCGATGATCGCCGCCGCCCTGTTCTTCGGTAGCCTGTACGGGCCCTGGGCCCTGGCGGTGGGCTTCACGGTGGGATCCCTGCTGCGAGTGCTGGTGCAGCTGCCGGAGGCCCGGGGCATCGGCTACCGCCCCGCCTGGGTGGTGGACCCGGCCGACCCCGGGCTGCGGGCCATCGCGGCCCTGCTCCCGCCCCTCTTCCTCAGCGCCGCCGTCAGCGAGGCCAACGTCTTCGTCGACCGGATGGTGGGGTCGACCCTGGGCGAGGGCATCATCTCGGCCTTGAACTACGCCTTCCGGGTGGTCACCCTGCCCCATGGCCTGCTGGCCATGGCCCTGGTCCAGGCCCTCTACCCCTCCCTGGCGGCGGTGGCGGGCGCGGCCGACGGCGCCGCCTTCCGCCGCCTCCTGCAGCGGGGTCTGGGCCTGCTGATGGCCGTGCTGGCGCCCATGACGGCGGCGCTGGTCGCCCTGCGCGACCCCATCGTGGCCTTCGTCTACGGCCGGGGCAGCTTCGATGCCCGGGACGCCGCCTTGACGGCGCTGGCCCTGGCGGCCTACGGCCTGGGCCTCGTCCCCATGGCCCTGCGGGACCTGGCCGGCCGCGCCCTCTACGCCCAGCGGGACAGCCGCACCCCCGCCCTGGCGGCGGTGGTGGCCATGGGCGTCAACGTGGTGGGCGACGTGGTGCTGGGCCGGTGGCTGGGGATCACGGGCCTGGCCCTGGCGACCAGCCTGTCCTTCACCGTGGGCCTGGTCCTGCTCTTGGGCCGGCTCCACCGGGGCCGCCGGGCGGTCGACCTGGCGGATCTGCTGGTGCGGGCCGGCCGGGTGGCGGCCGCGGCGGTGGTGGCCGGCCTGGTGATGGCCACGGCCTATCGCGCCCTCCTCGACCGGTGGCAGATCCCGGCGGCGGCCCTGGGGGCGGGAACGGCGGGAGCCGTGGTGGAACTCGGCCTGGTGGCCCTGCCGGGCCTGGCGGGCTGCGCCGTCTACC
>DATCLH010000410.1:0-10774 GCA_036564035.1 Thermaerobacter sp. | reverse complement strand
GATCGGCCGGCCGCCCCTGGCCCACCGGGAGTCCCTCGGGCCCCTGCGCATCGCCGAGCTCCGCGAGGCCATGGCCGCCGTGGGCGTCCGGGACGTGCGGGTCCTGGGCGTCTGGGACAAGACGGTGGAGTTCCAGGACCGGTCCGTCCTGGCCGCCCGGATTCGGGCGATCCTGGAGGAGACGGGGGCCACCACGGTGATCACCTTCCATCCGGAACTGGGCGGCCACCCGGATCACAACGCCGTGGGCGCCGCCACCGTGGAGGCCGTGGCCGGCCTCGCGGGCCCCAAGCCGCGGGTTCTTATGGTCAAGGGGCCGGCGCGGGACGCAGACCCGGGCCTCCCCCAGGTGACGGTGCCGGTGGAGGTGGTCCGGGCCCGCAAGGAGGCTGCATTCCGCGCCCACCGCTCCCAGACCACCGGCTGGAACCAGCGGCTGGAGGCGGATCTGGAGATGGCGCGCCGGTTCGCCCGCCTGTTCGTCGAGGAGTCCTTCTGGGTCTACGACCCCGGTTCCGCAGCGTCCAGCTAACGCGCGCCCCCAACCGAAGTCCCGAAGACCTGAGGGGCCCCACCCGGCCGGGTGGGGCCCCTGCGTCCTCGTCCCGTCCTGAGGCCATCCCGGCGTGGCCAAGGCCTTAAGGCTTAGCCTCCCGGTCCACCCGCAGCCACCAGGGGGCCCGGAGCTCCTTGCCGCCGCAGCGGAAGACCAGCTCGCCGTCGTAGTCACCGCTGGGCGTGGTGTCGCTGCGCCCGCCCTCCATGGACACCGTCAGGGTCGCGTAGGCGCCGGCATCCAGGGTTACCGAGCCGGCCGACACCGTGACCACAGGATCGGTGGCATCGCGCACCACCGTCACCGTGCAGGTCTGCCGGGCGCCGCTGACGTTGTGGAGCGTCAGGGCCTGTTCCCCGCTCACCGGCGCGTTGCCGTTGAAGTAGCCGAAGCTGATGCTGACGGGATCCAGGGTCACGGGCGTGGCATGGGCCCGCGCCAGATCGATCCGGCCGCCGCCGCGGGCCAGCACGCCGGGATCCCGGGAGGCCGTGAAGGGATCGGTCACCACCCGGGCGGCGGTGTTGACCAGGGCCGACTTGACGTCGGCGGGCGACCAGTCGGGATGGAGCTGGCGCAGCACCGCGGCCGCTCCGGCCACGTGGGGCGTGGCCATGCTGGTGCCCTGGAACATGGCGTATTCGCCGTGGAACACCGAGGAGTAGATGTTGACGCCGGGCGCCGTCACGTCGGGCTTGATCAGGTAGGTAAAGGGCGTCGGCCCGTGGGAGGAGAAGCCGGCCAGGATGTCGGCATTCTCACTGCGGATCTCCGTCAGAACCGTGCCGTCGATGTTCACCTGGGCGCCGGGGTCGGCCTGCAGCAACTGCTTCAGGAAAGCCCCGTCGTTGCGGGAGACCATGGCGGCGGGGATCTGGGGAACGGGCGTGGTGCCGTCCTGGCCCGGCGCCGACGGATCGCCGGCCACGTTGTTGACGATCAGCACCCCGATGGCCCCGGCCTGTTCCGCGTTGCGCACCTTGGTGGTGAAGGTGCAGCTGCCACGGTCGACGAGCGCGATCTTCCCCGCCACCTCTGCGGCGTTCACCAGGGGATAGCAGGCCTGGGTCGGGTTCGCCGAGCCGTCCCGGGCGATGGCGTAGGGGGCCGTCACCTGGCCGAAGGGCGCGAAGTCGCCCGGAGCGGCGCCGAAGGACCGGCCGCCGGCGGTGACGGGGATGCCGATGTAGTGGGCGTTCGTGCTGGCGCCCACGGTGATCGCCTTGGCGGCGCTGCCGGGCGACTCGACGGTCATGTCCCCGGGGCCGGAGTTCCCCGCGGCCACCGCCACCACGACCCCGGCGTCGACCGCGGCGTTGACGGCCTCGGCCAGGTAGTCATGGGGGCCCTGGACGCCGCCACCCAGGCTCATGTTGACGACGTCCATGCCGTCCCGCACCGCGTCTTCCAGGGCGGCGGCGATGTCGTGGCTGAAGGCCGAACCGCCATACGCCACCCAGCCCGCGCCGAAGCCGGGGAAGACGTTGTAGTCATAGAGCTCGGCCGCCGGGGCGATGCCGCTGAGGGTGTCCTGCACCGGGCCCTCCGTCAGGGTGGTCACGCACCCGGCGATGGTGCCCGCCACGTGGGTGCCGTGATCGTTGACCAGCACGTTGGAGGGATCCCCGGCCACGCCGCTGGCGTAGACCTTGGACGGGATGTCGACCTCGTCCACATCGCCGTCGCCGTCCCGGTCCTTGCACCGGAAGAAGGGATGGCTGCGGTCGATGCCCGAGTCGATGACGCCGACCTTGATGCCCTCACCGGCCCGCTCCCGGCCCCGCTCCCAGCGGCCCGAGCGGTCCAGCAGCGCCCACACCTCATCAGCCTCGATCAGCCCGGCGCTGACGTTCATGGCCGGCCGGTACAGCCCGCTGGGCGTCACCCGCTTGGCGCCGCGGCCGCGGGCCAGTTCGTCCGGCGAATGACCGTTGAGCTCGACCACCAGCGCGTTACCCGTCAGGAAGAACTCGCGCACCACCCGCGCCCGCGGGGCGACGGAGGCCAGGGAGGCCTTGAACTCCTCGTGCCGCTGCTTGAGGTAGTCGACGTAGGCCTTGACGTCGCGGCCGCGGGCGTCCAGCTTCTTGCCCGGCGCCGGCTTGGTCGCCTTGAGCCGGCCGATGCCGCCGGTATAGCTGGCGGCGGGCGGGTCGACCAGCTGGACGATGGCGTAACCGGTTCCTCCGGCCGCCGCGCCCGCATCCCCCTCGGTGAAGTCGTGACGGGGGACCGGCCCCACCGCCGCGACCACGTTTCCGGCCAGCGCCAGCACCAGGAGCACAGCCAGCAGGGCCGGAATACGGCGCGACCAACGTTCCACGGTTCATCCCCTCCCCGGGATGCCTGGGCCGCAGGTTCCCGGCGCCCGCCTGGCGCGGCCGGCGAGAACCTTGCGGTAGCCGTGCCCGGGAAGATTCGCGGTAGCCGGTCCAGTTCCTCCCAGCCCGTCCCCGCGGGGAGGCGGGAACCCCGAGGGGGGAGGTCCGCCCCCGGCGGCACCGTCGCCCTCTGCCCACCCCGCTCGATCGGGGGCCCCTGGGCAACGCCTGGCGTGCTGAGGAGGCGCCACTGGCCGAAAGAAGGTGCTATCGAACCCCCACCGGGCCCTAACCAGGCCACGATGCCAAAATTCACCTTGCACGCACCGGCAGCATTCCTATAATATTGGGGACACAAATCCAAGTTGGCAGGCCGAAGCCCCCTCACGGGGCGCGGGGGAACCGTCCTTGGGGCGAATTCCCGGCCGCCACGACGCCACCGGTCCTTCCGGTCGCGGGCCCGCCGGCCCGCTCCGGCGGCCACAGGGCTCGCGCCCGCCGCCGGTCGGAACCCCGGCATCCGCGCCGGCAGCGGCGGCGTCCGCGGCGACTCCGGGATAGGGCAGCCCGGCCCGAGCCCGCCAGCTAACCCCGTAGGCACGCGGGCCCTTTGTGCACGCCATTCCCTGCCTACCTTGTCCCCCTGCTGCGGTGGGGTTCCACCACCCCGGAACCTGCCGTTCACCGTTCCCCCGCGCCCTCACGGCCTGCCGCGGAGGGAGGTCGTTGCGTGAAGACCGCGGCACGGCGGGCGGCGGGTCGCCGCCGGCACGCCCCGCGGGTCCAAACGTGGGCCCTGTCCTTGTTGACCCTGGTCGTCCTCCTCGTGGCCGCAGGCTGCGGCAGCGGCGCCGGCGGAACCGGCGGCGACGGTGGAACCGGATCCGGCTCCGGGGCCTCCGGCAGCGGAACCGGCGGCGACAAGCCCACCCTGATCTTCGGCGACTTCAGTTGGGACAGCGTGCAGGTGCACAACCGCATCGCCGGCTTCATCATCGAGCACGGCTACGGCTACCCCGTCGACTACAAGTTCGGCGACACGATCCCCATCCTCCAGGGCCTGCAGGACGGCAGCGTCCACATCACCATGGAGATGTGGCCCGACAACATCCGCGACGCCTGGCAGAAGGCCCTGGACTCCGGCAAGGTGCTCGACCTGGGCGAGAACTACCCCGAATCACCCCAGGGCTGGTACGTGCCCGCCTACGTGGTCAAGGGCGACCCCGAGCGGGGCATCGAGCCCATGGCCCCCGACCTGCGCTCGGTCGAGGATCTGGAGCGCTACTGGCAGCTGTTCGAGGACCCCTCCGAGCCGGGCAAGGGCCGGTTCTACAACTGCCCGACGGGCTGGGTCTGCTCGGACATCAACGCCCAGAAGCTCAAGGCCTACGGCCTGGACGACCACTTCACGGCCTTCAACCCCGGCTCCGAGGCGGGGCTGAACACGTCCATCACCACCGCCTACGAACAGGGCAAACCCTGGGTGGGCTATTACTGGGAGCCCACCTGGATCACCGGCAAGTACGAGCTGATCCGGCTGGAGGAACCGCCGTACAGCGACGAGTGCTGGGAGTCCGACAAGGCCTGCGCCTATCCGCCCAGCCAGGTCCTGGTGGCCGCCAACAGCCGGCTTCAGGAGATGGCGCCGGAGGTCGTCGAGTTCCTCAAGAAGTACGACACCACCCTGGAGCAGACGGCGGCAGCCCTGGCCTACATGCAGGATGAGGGCGGCAAGCCCGAAGACGCCGCCATCTGGTTCCTCGAGACCTACGACGACTGGCAGCAGTGGGTCCCCGACGACGTCCGCCAGCGCGTGCAGGCGGCCCTCGAGGAGGTGAGGTGAGATGACGGCGAACCGCGGCAGGGGGCGCGGCGCCCGGGGCGATGACGGCAGCCACGCCCCCGTGCTGCTGGCCGTCCAGGACCTGTGGAAGATCTATGCCCGCCACCACCGGCGCATCGACGTCCACGACCCGGAGGCGGTCGCCCAGGCCGAGGCGCGGGGAGCCGTGGTGGCCGTGCGGGAGGCCAGCTTCCGCGTCCGGCGCGGCGAGATCTTCGTGGTGATGGGCCTGTCGGGCAGCGGCAAGTCGACCCTGGTGCGCTGCCTGCTGCGCCTGGTGGAACCCACCGCCGGCCGCATCCTGTTCGACGGCGAGGACGTCACCGCCATGGACGGCCGGCAGCTGACGGCCTTCCGGCGGACCCGGGTGGCCATGGTCTTCCAGCACTATGGCCTCCTCCCCCACCGCACCGTGCTGGACAACGTGGCCTTCGGCCTGCGGCTGCGGGGCGAACCGCGGGCCGTCCAGCTGGAACGGGCGCGGGAGGCCCTGGCCCGGGTCGGCCTGGAAAAGTGGGCCCACCGCTACCCCGCCGCCCTCTCCGGCGGCATGCGCCAGCGGGTGGGCATCGCCCGCGCCCTGGCCCGGGACGCGGACCTGCTGCTGATGGACGAACCCTTCAGCGGCCTGGACCCCCTGATCCGCCGGGAGCTGCAGGACGAGCTGCTGCGGCTGCAGCAGGAACTGCACAAGACCATCGTCTTCATCACCCACGACCTGCAGGAGGCCCTGCGCCTGGCCGACCGGCTGGCCATCATGCGGGCGGGCCGGATCGTCCAGGTGGGCCGGCCCCGGGAGATCATCCAGAACCCGGCCGACGACTACGTCCGCCGGTTCGTCCGGGACGTCCGGGAGGCGGCGGCCCTGGCCGCGGGGGCGTGGCGGGCCGCGGCGGCCGAATCCTCCCCCGCAGGCGTGGCCGGCGGGGCGGGCGAGCCCCGGCTGGCGGCGGCAGGCGAGGTGTTCCGGGCCACGGCCGCCGACGGGGCGACCGGCCTGCGCGCCGACGTGGCGCCCACCCCTTTGGGCGGTCCCGCCGTCGCCAGGGAGGGATCCCCCCTTGTTCCCTGAGGCGCTGGAGTTCCACGTGGCCCCGTGGATCCAGGAGGGCCTGGCCTGGCTGGTCGATGCCGGGGGCGGGTTCTTCCACGGCCTGTCCGTCGCCATCACCCGCGCCCTCAACGGCATCGAGGCCGGGCTACTGGCCGTGCCCTGGTGGGTCTGGATCGGCGGGGTCCTGGTGGCCGGCTGGGCCGTCACCCGCCGGCCCCTGACGGCCCTGACCCTGGCCGGCCTGATGCTGGCCATCGGCGCCTTCGGCTATTGGGAGGCGGCCATCGAGACCCTGGCCATGGTGATCGTGGCGGTGATCCTGGCCGTGGCCATCGGGCTGCCCCTGGGCATCGCCATGGCCGAGTCGCGCCGCGTCCACGCCCTGGTGATCCCCGTGCTGGACGCCATGCAGACCATGCCCAGCTTCGTCTACCTGATCCCGGTGATGATGCTCTTCCAGGCCCTGGGGCCGGTGCCCGGCACCCTGGCCACGGTGGTCTACGCCCTGCCGCCGGTGGCGCGGCTGGTCGACCTGGGGATCCGCCAGGTGTCCGCCGACGCCCAGGAGGCGGCCCGGGCCTTCGGCGCCACCCGCTGGCAGCTGCTGAGCCAGGTGCGCCTGCCCCTGGCCCTGCCCAGCATCATGGCCGGGATCAACCAGACGACGATGATGGCCCTGGCCATGGTCGTCATCGCCAGCATGGTGGGGGCCGGCGGCGTCGGCGAGGCGGTGATGCGGGCCATCCAGCGGGTCGATCCCGGCGCGGGCTTCGAGTCGGGCTTCACCATCGTCGCCCTGGCCATCGTCATGGACCGGCTGTCCCAGGGGCTCGCGCGCCGCTGGCAGGTGCCGCGCACCGGCTGAACCGCCGCCGGACCCAGTCTCCGGAGAGCGGCCGGGGGCCGGCAGGCCCTCCACGGCGAGGAGCGAATTCGACCACCATGGGCTGGTACCTGCGCAAGAGCTTTCGAGTGGCTCCCGGTGTCCGGCTCAACCTGTCCCGGTCCGGGCTGGGGCTTTCCGTCGGCACCCGGGGCGCCCGCATCGGTGTGGGCCCCCGGGGTGCTTACGTTCACGCCGGCACGGGCGGCCTCTACTACCGGAAGACCCTGGCCGCGCCCCGGTCCCGGCGCCGGGGTGCGCGCACCCCGGCCGGGCCGTCGCCGGCCCAGGAGGCCGTGCGCGCCTACCCCGAGGGGCAGCTGGAAGGCGGCTCGGCGGCCGGCGCCCTGGGTTGCCTTGGCCTGGTGCTGGTGCTCCTCGCGGTCGCGACGCCCTGGCTCTGGCCCCTGGCCCTGGGCGCCCTGGCCGGTTCGGCCTACCTGTCGTGGCACGGCGGCCGGCTGGTCCGGGCCTGGCAACAGGCGGCCGCCGCCTTCCGGGCCGGCCGCTGGGAGGAGAGCCGGCGGATCCTGGAGCCGCTCCTCGCCCACCACCACCAGGAGGCCGACCTCTGGCTCTTGTGGGGCCTGACCTTGTGGCGGCTGGGCGACGAGGCCCAGGCGGTGGCGGCCTTGTTGCGGATCGACGCCTGCCCCGACACCCTGGGCCGCCTGGCCGGTCCCGCCCGCGTGGCCTGGGAGGTGGAGTTCCAGCCCTGGCCCCTGCGGGTCGAGCTACCCTCGGCCCCGGGCGTCGACATGCTGCAGGCCTACCTGCTGGCCCGGACCGGGCGCCACGCCGAGGCCGTGGCCCAGCTGGACGGCGCCCTGGCCCTGAATCCCGGGTTCCACCCTGCCCGGCTGCTCAAGGCGCTGATCCTGATCGAGGGGGCCCGCGCCTTCGACCGGGCCGTGGCCGTCCTGCAGGAGATCCCCCGGGAGGATCCCCTCTACCTGTGGGCCGTCGCGGCCATGGGGCAGGCCTTCCGCCAGGCGGGGCAGCCCGACCTGGCGGTCACCGCCTTGCGCCCCGCCACCCGCTTCCGGCGGGACCCCGAAGCGCTGAAGGCGATCCGCTACGAGCTGGCCCTGGCCTACCACGACCTGGGCGACCTGCGCCGGGCCCGGGAGCAGCTGGCCCGGATCGTCACCGACGACATCGGCTACCGCGACGCGCGGCGCCTGCTGGAGCAGTGGGGAGGTGGTGGCGGTGTCCCTGATCGTGGTGGCGAACCGTGAGCCCCTGCGCCGCGAGGGAGACGGCTGGGCGCCCGCGGTGGGCGGCCTGGCCACGGCCCTCCTCCCCGTCCTCGAACGGCGCGGCGGCACGTGGGTGGCCTGGGGCGAGAAGGAGGCCGATGCCTGGCCGGTCCTCACCTACCCGCCCGCTGCCCCTCGCCTCGCCGTGCGGCGCCTCTTCCTGCCGCCCCGGGAGGTGGCCGGCTCCTACCACGGCATGGCCAACCGCACCCTCTGGCCCCTGGCCCACTACCTGCTGGACCGGGTCGAGATCCGCCGCGACTTCTTCCAGGCGTACCGGGCGACCAACACCCGCTTTGCCGAGGCGACGCTGGAGGCCTGGACCGATGGGGCCACGGCCGTATGGGTGCAGGACTACCACCTGATGCTGGTCCCGGCCCTGCTGCGGGCCGCCCGCCCCCGCGGGCGCATCGGCTTCTTCTGGCACATCCCCTGGCCGCCCCCCGAGGTCTGGCAGGTCCTGCCGTGGGCGGCGGACCTGGTGGCGGGGGTCCTGGGCGCCGACCTGGTCGGCTTCCACACCCCGGAGTACGTGGACAACTTCCTCGCCACCTGCCGGCTCCTCCCCGGCGCGGCGGTCCGCGGCCAGGCGGTGCTGTGGCAGGGGCGGCGGATTCGCGTCGAGGCCCACCCCATCGGCATCGACACCGATCGCTTCCGCCGCTGGGCCGCCGATCCCCGGGTGCGGGAGCGGGCGGCCCGCTGGCGCCGGATGGCGGCGAGCCGGTTCGTCCTGGTCGGCGTCGATCGCCTGGACTACACCAAGGGCATCCCGGAGCGGCTGGACGCCTGGGAACGGCTGCTGGAGCGCTACCCCCAGTGGCGCGGGCAGGCCACCCTGTATCAGATCGCGGTGCCCAGCCGGACCCGGCTGGAGTCCTACCGCCAGCTCAAACGCCGGGTGGACGAGCAGGTGGGCCGGATCAACGGCGCCTACATGCAGGACGGGTGGATGCCCGTCCGCTACCTCTACCGGGCCTTCACCCCGCGGGAACTGACGGCCTTCTACCTGGCCGCCGACGCCGCCCTGGTGACGCCCCTGCGGGACGGGATGAACCTGGTGGCCCAGGAGTACGCCTGGGTGACGGAGAATGGGGTCTTGATCCTGTCGACCCTGGCCGGCGCCGCGGCGCTGCTGCCCGAGGCGGTGCAGGTCAACCCCTATGATGTGGACGGGCTGGCCGAGACCCTCCACGACGTGCTGGCCTCCCTGGCGGACGAACGCGGCCGCCGGCGGTGGGAGGCCCGGCGGGCCGCCCTGAAGGAGCGGGTGGCCGCCCTGGACGTCCATGGTTGGGCGGCGCGCTTCCTGGCATCCTTAGAAGGGACCCGGGAGGAACCGGCGGCCGCCGGCCCGCCCGGCCAGAGGGAAGGAGCCGGTTCGATCACCCCATGAAGCCCGTGCCCGTGCCCGTCGCACCTGCAACCGCCGCCAACCGGCCCGGCCCCAGCCCAGCGGCCACGCCGGGGGCCAACGGGTCCGCGGTCCCCCGCCCGCCCGTGGTGGTGGCGGGGGGCGGCATCGCCGGCACCGCCGTGGCCTTCGCCCTGCAGGACCTGTTCCCCGTGGTCCTGGTCGACGACGGGGAGTTCCCCGGTCTCGGCGAGACCCGCACCGCCGTGGGCGTTCTCAAGGCGCTCCTGGGCCACCCCCGGCTGGACGAGGCCGCCCGCATCACCTGGGCCTTCGCCCTCGCCCAGCACGAGCACCCCCGCTCCCCCGTCCGCCTGTCCTTCGCCGCCCTGGACGACAAGCCGGAGCGAGCAGCCTTCCTCGACCACCTGCTGCTGCTCGACGCCATGCTGCTGCTGGCCCGGCGCCGGGGACTGCGGCTGCTCACCCACACCCGGGTGGTGGAACCGGTCCTGCGGGGCGGCCGGGTGGTCGGGGTCCGGACGGAGCGGGCCGGCAGCGGCCCGGAGGTGCTGCCCGCCGCCGCCCTGGTCCTGGCGCCGGGGCCCCGCACCGACAGCCTGGCCTTGGAGGGCTTGCCCGACGGCTTCGCCGGCCGGTTCGTCCCGGTGAAGGACGTGGTGATCCCCTTCCGCCTGCCGGAAGCCGCCGCGGTGGCGCCGGCCGTGTACACCCGCCGCTCCCTGATCTGGCAGTTCGTCCTGGGCCTCGAGCCCCGGACCCTCCTGGCCGCAGCCCGCCTGGAGGGGGATTGGGCCCCGCCCTCCTTCGAGGAGCTGGTGGCCCTGGTGGACGACCTGGTCACCCGGTTCGACCTGCCCGGCGAGGCGGAGCTGGACCGCACCCGCACCCTGATCGACCTGCGGGGACCGGAGGGCCTGCCCTTCGCGGGCCCCGTGGCGCCGTTGGGCGGCGCCGAGGGCCTGTTCGTCCTGGCGGGACTGGGGCTGGAGGGCCTGTCCCTCAGCCTGGGCCTGGCCCGCCAGGTGGCGGCGGCGGTGGCGGCTTACGCGGGGCTGCCGGTCCCGGCCGGCTCCTGAGCGGCCCGGTTCGCCCGGCCGCTGCCCTCTCGTCGCCGCGCCTCCGTACCATGGCGACCCGCGCCCCCCGCGGCGACCCGCAGCTACCCACCGCGCCCCGCGGCCGCCCGTGGCCATCCCTCGGCGACTCGCAGCCACCCGTGCGACCCGCAGCCGCCCGCGGCCGCCCGCGGCCACCCCGGGGCGACCCTTAGCCACCCGCGGCGACCCTCATAAGGCGGGGCCCCCCGCCGAATCCGCTTAGTGAACCGTTCTGGGGGAACGGCGTCAATCACGGCCCACCGCACTCCCGTCTTCGCAGTAGCGGCAGGCGCCCGTCCCGACCGACCGGGCGGTCGACGCGGCGGACCGGAGCCAGCAGCCGGTCCCATTCCGTCCCGCAGGCCACCGGCAACCCCGGCGGC